>DASUFV010000128.1:0-4579 GCA_036274415.1 Actinomycetes bacterium | reverse complement strand
GCTCGTACTCTTCTGGGCGATCGACGACGTCGTACTCGTCGTACTGGTCATCGTTCTCGACCAGTCCGAGATAGACAGCCATCTTGCGCATCGCGCCGGCCATTGGTCAGACCCCTTCGCTCAGTGGCACGAGCCCACGGCAGACCGCAGGTCGTCGTGGCCACGCTACCCGAACGGAGGCCGGTACCCGAGGATCGCGCTACCAAGCCGTACGTGTGTCGCGCCGTGCTGGACGGCCGCCTCGAGGTCCTGACTCATCCCTGCTGAGATGACCGACGCCTCTGGATGGTCCCCCTGTAGCCGGGTCGCCACTTCGGCCAGCCGGGCGAAGGCCGGCCCCGGGTCCGCCCCCAGCGGGGCGACGGCCATCACCCCACCCAGCGAGAGCCCCGGTGCGTCCTTGATCGCAGCAGCGACCTCAGGTACCTCATCGGGGAGTGCGCCGCCCCTGGCTGCGTCCCCGTCGAGCTCATCGCCGGACTCCTCCAGCGACACTTGGACCAGGCACTGCAGCTCGCGGCCCGCCGCGGTTGCTCCCCGGGAAAGCGCGGCGACCACCTTGGGACGGTCGACCGACTCGACCACCGACGCGTAGCGAGCGACCGACTTGGCCTTGTTGGTCTGCAACTGACCGATGAAGTGCCACACCAGGTCGCGATCCGCCAGCTCCGCCGCCTTCGCGGACGCCTCCTGGTCACGGTTCTCCCCCACGCGGCGAACGCCCAGGTCGTGCAACACCGCGACTTCCGCGGCGGGAAACGTCTTGGTGACCACGACCAGGCCGACCGACCCGCGCGGACGTCCCGCAGCATCCTCAGCCGCTGCTATGCGAGACCTCGCGGCGTCCAGACCTTCGGCGATCTCACGTCGCCGTTCTGGGCTCACCGAGCTCATTCAGAACGAGCTCATTTCAGGAAGTCGGGGACATCCAAGTCGTCGCCGGCCGAGTCGTCGAAGACGATCGTGCGCGGTTCCTTGCGCTCGGGCAGCTCGATGTACCTGTCGTCTTCTTCGTCGGACGCGTCAGACGAAGTAGACGCGGCAGACGCGGCAGGGTCTGCCGACGCCGTCGAGTCGGGCGTGGTGGTCGCGATGGGCTCAGGGATAGGCACCTCTTCGACCGCCGTCGGAGACATCCTGGCGCGACCAGGCACACCACCATCGAAACCAGCAGCAATCACCGTGACGCGCACCTCGTCGCCGAGCGCGTCGTCGATGACCGCGCCGAAGATGATGTTGGCCTCGGGGTGAGCCGACTCGGCAACCATGCGTGCTGCTTCGTTGATCTCGAACAAGCCGAGGTCCGAACCACCAGACACCGACAGGAGCACGCCCCTCGCACCGTCGATGGACGCCTCGAGCAGCGGACTGGACACGGCCGTCTGGGCGGCGACCACCGCGCGGTCGTCGCCGCGAGCATTTCCGATGCCCATCAGAGCCGTGCCAGCACCCTGCATGACCGACTTGACGTCTGCGAAGTCGAGGTTGATGAGACCAGGAGTGGTGATCAGGTCTGTGATGCCCTGGACGCCCGACATCAGCACATGGTCGGCGGACTTGAAGGCGTCCAACACACTCACTGCGCGATCGCTGATGGAGAGGAGCCGGTCGTTCGGAATCACGATGAGGGTGTCGACCTCGTCGCGGAGCTCCTCGATGCCGGTGTCGGCCTGCAGCGCCCGACGGCGTCCTTCGAAACCGAACGGACGCGTCACGACTCCGATGGTCAGTGCACCCAATGCGCGTGCGACGCTCGCGACGACCGGCGCTCCACCGGTGCCGGTGCCACCGCCCTCGCCAGCGGTGACGAACACCATGTCGGCGCCGCGCAGCACCTCTTCGATCTCGCCGCGGTGATCCTCGGCTGCTTTGCGTCCGACCTCGGGGTCTGCGCCAGCACCAAGACCGCGCGTCAGCTCGCGACCGATGTCGAGCTTGACGTCGGCGTCACTCATCAGCAGCGCCTGCGCGTCAGTGTTGATGGCGATGAACTCGACGCCCTTGAGTCCCACCTCGATCATGCGGTTGATGGCGTTGACGCCGCCTCCGCCGATTCCCACCACCTTGATGACCGCCAAGTAGTTCTGCGGAGCAGCCATGGTCGTCAAACGCCTCTCTCGGATCGTTCTGCAGGACGCAACTCTCACCCTCTAGTAGACGTCTAACGTTATGTCAACTTGAAGGCTGCGGAGCAACGTACGGGAGGGGTTTCTCGTCGTCAACTTGCCGCGGCGTGTCGATCGAGTGATTCACTCACGGGCCGTCGTGGCTGGTGCGTCAGGTGCCACGACGTTCACCTCGGTGAACCGGCTCCCCCATCCTGGGCGGCTCATGAGAAGTGTCACGACCTGCGCCTTGGCGCGCGCTGCACTGCTCGACCCCCACCGGATGGTGACACCGTCGTCGGTAGTGAGTACCACCGAGCGTTCGTCCGTTGCGTCGATCGTCGAGACGGTCTTCTGCATACGACGCTCGAGCGAGGACGCGACGTCGAACGACGCGCGCCCCGCCGCGTCGAGGTGCGCCAGGTAGGAGTCGCCGACGTCGCTCACGGCAACATCCGGAAGTCGTGGGAGGTCGCTCGGAACACCTGGCTCGACGCGATAAACCGATCCATCCGAGCCCACCATCCCGGCGCCGTCGGCGAGCTCGACATAACCGACCGGACGACGGTCCCTCACCACGATTCGGATCGTGTTGGGCCAGTCACGAGTCACCCGCGCGTCGGCAACCGCGTCGAGTGACTCGACACGGCTCTCGATGTCAGCCAGCGGTGCTGTGAGCAAGCGGGTGCCGTCATCGATGGCTGCAGCCGTCACGACCTCATCGCCGGGAAGTTGTGAGTTGCCACTTACGGTGACGTGTTCCACCTGGAACAGCGGTGCGAACCGCAACAGCGCCGCGATCAGCCCCAGCACGAGGACGCCAGCCGCGACCCAGACCCACGGTCGTCGCACCCACGGCGTCACCGCTGTCGGGCGCTGCTTCCGGCCCTGGGTCGTGCCTTGGGTTGCGATCTGCGTCATGCCGACCCCTGCATGCTCAGACGTTCGATGATCTCCGGGCCGAGCGTTGTGACGATCCCGTCGCCGAGCGTCAGGATCAGGTCACCGGGACGCGCGCGCGAAACCAGCCACTCCGGAACCGCGGCGAAGGACGGCTCGAACGTCACATGCTCGCGCTGGAGGGGCACCGCATCGGCCACCAGGGCGCCGGTGGCACCGGGGATGGGTTCTTCGTTCGACCCGTAGACCTCCATCACGAGCACGTCGTCGGCCAGCCCGAGGGCTTGCCCGAGCTCGCGGTGGAACCGTGCGGTGCGTGTGTACCGCAGTGGCTGAAACGCCACGACCAATCGGCCACCGTTCGCAATCTGTCGAGCAGCCGTCAAGGTCGCCCGCAGCTCGGTGTGGTGGTGTGCGTAGTCGTCGTACAGCCGGACGCCGTTGAACTCGCCCTTGAACTCGAACCTCCGCCGAGCCCCGCTGTAGAGAGCCAAGCCCTCGATCGCTTGCGGCGCGCCGACGTTCAGCTCGAGCGCCACAGAGAGAGCGGCAGCGGCGTTCAGCACGTTGTGCATGCCGAGCACCTGCAGCGAGACGTCCGGTAACCGTCGACCTTTCAGTACCGGTTGGAACCACGCACCGCTGACGTCCAGCGCGACGTCGGTGATACGCATGTCGGCGTCCTCGCCGGTGCCATAGGTCAGGACGCGACGGCCCGCTGCAGACGCCGACTTCGCCACGCGCATCGCACCGTCGTCGTCCGCGCAGGCGATGAGGACGCCGTGCTGGGGAACACGACTCGCGAATCGCCGAAATCCCTCTTCGACCGCCGGAGCATCACCCCAGTAGTCCAAGTGGTCGGCGTCGACGTTGGTCACGACCGCGACGTGAGGCTCGAGCACCAGGAAGGACCCATCACTCTCGTCGGACTCGGCGAGGAAGACCCGACCGGTGCCCGCGTGAGCATTGGTTCCTGTCTCGTTCAGCTGCGCTCCGATGTAGAACGACGGATCGACTCCGCAGTGCTGCAACGTCACAGCTGCCATCGACGTCGTGGTCGTCTTGCCGTGTGTCCCGGCAACCACAACGGACTGATAGCCGCGCATGCAGTACGCCAGGGCTTCGGCGCGATGGAGTACACGCACGCCGCGCTCGCGAGCAGTCACCAGCTCAGGGTTCGAGTCGGTGATGGCCGTCGACACGATCACCGTGTCGGTGTCCGGTAGGGAATCGGGCGTCTGTCCGAGGTGAATCGAAGCACCCAGCGCGCGAAGGGACGCCACGACGCGTGACTCGCGCAGCTCACTGCCGGTCACGGTGACGCCACGCGAGCACAGCATGCGGGTGAGCGCCGACATTCCCGCGCCAGCTACCCCGATCAGGTGGACGCGGCCCAGTTCGTCCAGTGGGGACGGTTCACGGCCTTGCCTGCTGGGGCTCAAGGGCCCGCTCGGGGTGCTCGTCATGACGGGACCGCCGACAGCACCAGCTCGGCCAGCCGCTCGTCGGCGTCGCGTGCGCCAAGGCTCAATGCACCGGCGCTCATCGCGGCCAGCCGGGTTGGGTCCAGAACC
>DASUFV010000127.1:0-10838 GCA_036274415.1 Actinomycetes bacterium | reverse complement strand
ACGGCGATCACGATGAAGACTCCGACCCGAGAACGATTGGTGCCATACCGTCGCCTGAGCGCCTCGACATCGGCGTCCTCGGGCAGCGCAACGCCTTTGAGGTGTGCAGGTGGTTCCAGCGGCGACACCTCTCCATTCTGGTCGGGTCGGCCAGGGGTCGATCGTCCAGGGCTCAGGCGGCGCGTGAGGCGGACCGTTACCTATCCTGTGGCGATGCCTGCGATGCCTGATCTTCGCCTGATGGCGGTGCACGCCCACCCAGATGACGAGTCGAGCAAGGGGGCCGCAAGCACTGCTCGTTACGTCGCCGAGGGTGTCGACGTTCTCGTCGTCACCTGCACGGGCGGTGAACGAGGCGAGATCCTGAACCCGAAGCTCGCCGACAACGCGGATATCGCGGCGAATCTCAGCGAGGTCCGCCGCCGTGAGATGGACGCCGCCAGGGAGATCCTCGGCATCCGTCAGGAGTGGATGGGTTTTGTCGACTCGGGCTACCTGGAGGACTACAAGGTCGAAGACCGAGACCAACTGCCTGAGGGATGTTTCGCTCGGGTGCCGGTGGATGAGGCAGCCGCACCGCTCGTCGCACTCATGCGCTCGTTTCGCCCTCATGTCGTGACCACATACGACGAGGAGGGCGGTTACCCGCACCCGGACCACATCATGTGCCATGAAGTGACGGTGAAGGCGTTCGACGCGGCACCAGACCCGACGCGTTACCCAGTCGCCGGCACTCCGTGGCAACCGCAGAAGCTGTACTACCACCACGGCTTCCACAAGGAGCGGTTCGAGGCGTTGCACCAAGGCATGGTCGGCGCCGGTCTGGAGTCACCGTTCGGTGAGTGGTTGGAGGAGTGGGTTGACCGCCCGGGCGACCAGGACCGGATCACGACGAGGGTGCCGTGCGCTGAGTACTTCTCTGTTCGTGACGATGCATTGCGCGCGCATGCGACCCAGATTGACGACGAAGGGTGGTGGTTCGGCGTCCCGATGGAGATCCAACAGCGCGTTTGGCCGACCGAGGACTACGAGTTGGCTCGTAGCACGGTCGCGACCGACCTACCCGAGGATGACCTGTTCGCGGGCTTGAGATGAAGCCAGGCAGAATGGGTCTGTGCTCGCCGCCCTGAACGTCCTCGAAGCGCTGTCGGTCTCGGCCGCTGATGATCCGGCGGACAGCAAGATCGGTCCCGGACTCCTCGCGTTCGTCGTCGTCGCTTTTCTTGCTGTGGCCACCTTCTTGTTGATCCGTTCGATGCTGCATCACCTACGCAAGGTTCCGCCGGCGTTCGAGGACAAGGAACCGCAGAACCCTCAGACCGACACTCCGGCAGGCCCATCCGGTTCTCCTCGCGATGGCGACGAATCAGGTCCGGGCGTCGGCTAGCCGCGTCAAGCTCTGCTCGCGGAGTAGCTCTGCGAGAGCGGACGCCGGCATGGGCCGCGCCATCAGGTAGCCCTGCCCGTGCGTGTAGCCCAGCTCGATCAAGGCTCGGCGTTGCTCGGGAGTCTCGACCCCTTCGGCGATGATCGAGGAGAGCCCGAGGGTCTCGGCGATGCTCCTGATGGTGCTCACCAAGTTGCTCCCGTCCGACTCGGTGTCGCCGCCTGGCGTGAGGGTCGTGACGAACTCGCGCGCCAGTTTGATGCCGTGCACCGGAAGCTGCTGCAGGTAGCTGAGCGAGGAGTATCCGGTGCCGAAGTCGTCGATGAACAAGCGAACACCGAGGTCGGCCAGCGCTCGCAGACGTTCCATCGTGACGCCTTCCCCCGGCAGCAGCATCGATTCGGTGATTTCCAGGACGAGTCGCGAGGCATCGATGCTCGAGTCGGCCAAAGCAGCTCCCACTTCGTCGACCAACGTGTCTTCCTGCACCTGCCGGGCGCTGAGGTTGACGGTCACCGTGAGCTGCGTGCACTCGGGTATGTCACTCTCCCATTGGGCGGCGGTGCGGAGTGCGTGGCGCAGCACATAGTGGCCGAGCGGCACGATCAGGCCACTCTCTTCGGCCAAGCCGATGAACTGGGCCGGTCCAAGCAAGCCGCGCTCCGGGTGTTGCCACCTCACCAACGCCTCCACACCGACGATTCGGTCGGTCGTGAGCTCGATGATCGGCTGGTAGTGCAGCACAAGCTGCCCTTCGTCGATCGCGCCGCGCAGGTCTGCTGACAGCTGCAGCCGGTCGACCGCCTGTTCGTGCATCGCCGGCTCGAACAAGGCGTGGCGGTTCTTGCCGAGGTTCTTCGCCTCGTACAGCGCCAGGTCGGCGTTGCGCATGACGGCTTCCGCTGACGCCGCAGTGCCGTCCGCCACCGCGATCCCCACACTCAGCCCAGTGGTGATCACGGACTTGCCGATCTCGAACGGCTCACGCGCAGACTGCACGATGCGGCTGGCCACCGCCTCAACCTCATCGTCGTCATCGATGCTTTCGAGCAGAATCGCGAACTCATCGCCGCCCAGCCGTGCCACGGTGTCTTCTTCCCGCACCTCGTCGGCCAACCGGTGCGTCATCTGACGAAGCAGCGAGTCGCCGGCAGCATGGCCGAGCGAGTCGTTGATGTCCTTGAAGTCATCGAGATCGATGAAGAGCACCGCGAATCGGGTCGACGTCCTCGACGTACGGGCGATGGCGTGCTCGAGGCGATCGCGGAACAACGCGCGGTTGGCCAAGCCAGTCAAGGAATCGTGAAACGCCTGGTACGACAGCTGCTTTTCGAGCGCTCGACGCTCTGTGACGTCGTGGCAGGTGAGGACGAAACCGGGCTCGTCGTGCTCGATCACTCTCGTCGCGACGACGTCGACGTAGCGATGGGAGCCGTCGCCTGCCAGCAGCCGGAACTCAGCCTGTGCCGGACGTTCTGCCGTGGACGCCTCGATGAGCTCGCTGGCCTTGCCGCGATCCGCAGGGAATACCGCGTCCAGCCAGCTGGTCCCGAAGACGTGATGCGGCGCCACGCCGAGCATTCGCTCTGCTCCGGGGCTCAGGTACCGGATGCTGAGGTCAAGGTCGAGCACCGCGATGATGTCGGTCGAGTGCTGCAGCATCCGCCGTAGGCGCAGTTCGCTGGCTCGTTCCGCCAGCACCCTGCCGAGCCCGATCCGTGCCTTGGCCAGTGAGGCCGCCTCGGCGAGCGCCGCCAACACCTGTGGCGTCTCGCGAGGCAGCTCGGGATTGCCAGCGAGTATCAGGTATCCATCTGTCTTGCCAGTGCTGTCCGTGAGCGATCGAGCCGTGACGGCGGCGTTCTCGTGCAGCTCGAGGTCGCGGTGCAGCGGACTCGGCCCGTACACGGTGATGAGCTTGTCGGTGTTCTCCACGAGCTGCCTCGATGACTGCTCGCTGAGTCCGAAGCGACGACCAGGTGGCACTGTCTGCGTGACTACGGCGGAGTTGCCACCGCGCCTCAGGTCGACGACGTACGAACGAGCACCCTGATGCAGGTCAGCTGCAGCCGTGACAACTGTCGAGCGGATGGTGTCGGTATCGGTTGCGGCCGCGAGGGCACCATTGGCGTCCCGAATGACGCGTTCCCGACGCAGGGTTTCTCGTAGTTGCTGGACCAAGTCGTTCAACCGCACCAGCACCAGCGCGAACATGAACAACGTTCCGAGGATGATGACGAGACCGTCGACCTGCGAGCCCTCGGCCAGCTGCCCGACGAGGAGCGTCAGGGGAAGGACGGTCATCAATGCCAGCAGCAGCACGAAACGCCACCGGCTGACTGCCCGCTCGGGGGGCGTCGCCACGATGGGTGCGACGACTGATGGGTGAAGGGCCGCCGCCCCCATCCCCAGGTAGAACACGAACCATCCGAGGTCCCAGAACGTGCCATCGCTCCAGCTGTCGTTCAGCGCAAAGTAGGTGAACGCGGTGTCGGACATCAGCACCGCGACGAGGGTCAGGACGATGAAGCGCATCGAGGTGTTCCGACCGGAGTCGAACGCGAACCAGAGTCGCGTTGCGGCACCGAGCAGGAAAACGTCCATGAGTGGATACGCGGCTGTGACGATCGCCGTTGAGAGCGTTCCGTCCGCCGATTGGTCGAGGCTGGGCGCGATGATGAAGATCCACGACGTGAGGGCGGCGGCGGTGGAGACGATCAGTGCGTCGATCAGAGCGGCGCGATCCTGATGAGGTGACCGGCTGCGCACGAGGGCGAGAATGCCTGCGAACAAGAACACGTAGGACGCGAGGTAGAGGGCGTCGAGCAGTGAGGGGTACGGGATCTCACCGTTGATCCCGATCAGCTCAGGGAACTCCCACAAGACATCCGCGGCGCCTGTGAACGCCACGCCGAGCGTGAACAGGATCCAGACCCGGCGGACCGGCAGACGCAAGGCCACGATGGCGACGAGCATCACCGTGACCGTGAGGCAGACCACCGCTGCCCACACCAGGCTCTGGGCGACGGCGTCGCTCCGCGGGAGCCCGTCGACAAAGGGCACCGAGTAGTAGACGGCGATGAGGAGCGAGCAGGCCAGCAGGAAGACCCACCAGCTGTTCTTGCGTGCCCAGCTCACGCCAGCTCCTCGATCGTTCGACCGGACGGATCCCCGTACGGCATGCCTGACCACTGACCGCCTGAGGGCGCGCGTCAGCGACGGGCCGACCACGCCCATTCATTGGCATCGGCTCGACGCACGCGGAGTTGAACCGATGCCGATCGTCCTATTGTGCGCTCCACGAGCAATATGGAGTGGTGACCAACCGTTTGGGCGAGTCAGCGAGCCCCTATTTGCAGCAGCACGCTGAGAACCCGGTCGAGTGGTGGCCCTGGGGGCCCGAACCGTTCGCGGAGGCGGAGCGGCGCGGCGTTCCGGTGCTCCTTTCGGTTGGCTACGCCGCCTGCCACTGGTGCCACGTCATGGCACACGAGTCGTTCGAGGACCCCGACATCGCGCGGGTCATGAACGAACGCTTCGTGGCGATCAAAGTCGACCGAGAGGAGCGACCGGACGTCGACGCGGTGTACATGGACGCCGTGACGGCCATGACCGGACAGGGCGGGTGGCCGATGACCGTCTTCCTCACGCCCGACGGTCAGCCCTTCTACGCGGGAACGTACTTCCCGCCGCGTAGCCGCGGACAGATGCCTGGTTTCACCGAGGTGCTCATCGCAGTCTCCGAGACGTGGCGCGAGCGCGCGGATGACGTACGCAAGCAGGCGGCGGACGTGCTGGGCAGGATTGCGAGCCTGCGAGAGCAACAGCCCACCGGCGATGTGGTGCCTGACGAACAAGACGTGCAGGCTGCGCTGGATGCGCTCTCGCGTCAGTACGACTTCGCTCGCGGCGGCTTCGGCAGTGCTCCGAAGTTTCCTCCCAGCATGGTCCTGGAGTTTCTCGTACGCAGGTATGCACGCACCGGAAACCCCGACGCGCTGCTACTCGCGGAAGGCACGATGCGGGCAATGGCCGGCGGTGGCATCTACGACCAGCTTGGTGGAGGCTTCGCGCGTTACAGCGTCGATGCTGACTGGGTCGTGCCCCACTTCGAGAAGATGCTGTACGACAACGCGTTGCTGGCGCGGGTTGCTTTGCATCTCGGACAGGTGAGTGGACGCGAGCTCGGCCGACGGGTCGCCTTGGAGACCGCCGATTTCATGCTTCGTGACCTGTTGACCGCTCAGGGCGGTTTCGCCTCTGCCCTGGACGCCGACACCGAAGGGGAAGAAGGCAAGTACTACGTATGGACCCAGAAGGAACTGTTGGCCGAGTTGGGCGAGGACGGTGAGTGGGCCTGCAATCTGCTGGGGGTCACCGACGAGGGCACCTTCGAGCACGGCTCGTCGACGCTGCAGATGCGGGCCGCACCTGACGACCCGGAGCGTTGGCTCAGGGTGAGGCAGAAGCTGCTCGCCGCACGCGCGGAACGCACGCCACCCGCTCGTGACGACAAGGTCGTGGCGGTATGGAACGGCCTCGCCATCTCTGCGCTTGCCGAGATCGGCATGGTGCATGACCGTCCGGACCTCGTGGACGCCGCGCGGCGCTGTGGCGAACTGCTGTGGCGCGTCCATTGGACCGGTGATCATCTGCTCCGCGTGTCACGCGATGGAGTTGCCGGCCAAGCCCGTGGCGTACTCGAGGACTATGCCGGGGTGGCCGAGGGGTGGCTCACGCTGTTCCAAGTCACCGGCGAGGTGGAATGGTACGAACGCGCACTGAGGCTCTTGGATGTGGCGCTGTCCTCGTTTGCAGGCGGCAACGGCACCTTCTTCGACACCGCCGCCGACGCCGAGTCGCTCGTCCGGCGTCCGCAGGAATGGACTGACAATGCGACGCCGTGCGGGCAGTCGCTCCTTGCCGGAGTGGCGTTGACTGCGGCAGCGATCAGCGGTGAACCGAGATATCGGTCGGTTGTTGAAGGCTTGCTGACTGCGGCCAAGCCCTACTTGGGCGCTGCCGCGCGGTTCGCTGGGTGGTGGCTTGCTGTGACCGAGGCCTGGATCGACGGGCCGCGCGAGGTTGCTGTCGTCGGGCCTCCCGGCCCGGCGCGCGACGCACTCGTCAAGGCTGCGTGGAGCTGGCCTGCGCCGGGACGAGTCGTCGTGGTCAGCGACGCACCGGACGAACGCGTGGGACTCTTACGCGATCGGGTCACCGACCGCGCTCGGGCCTGGGTCTGCCGCGACTTCCGCTGTGAGCTTCCTACGGACGACGCCGACGTCTTGCGCACTCAACTCGGAGAGGTGGTCAGATCATGACCGATCAGGTCAGTGGGGGGATGGACGCCTCGCTCCTCAAGGGAGCTGTCGTCGTGGGCGACGACGGGTCGGCCGACTCGGCGGACGCCGTTCTCTGGGCGGCAGAGGACGCCGCACGGCGAGAGACACGGTTGGTCGTCGTGCGCGCATGGTCCATCACGACTGCACCGCGACCCGAGGGTGTAGAGACTGGCTACATCCCGAGTGAAGACGAGTTCGCCGAAGCCGTGCGCAAGGCACTCGCCACCGACGTTGAACCAGTGCTGAGGCGCAGTGCGGTGAAGCCGGAAGTCGTTCTGATGCCGGCGCACTGCTCTGCAGAGACCGCACTCATCGACGCAACCGCGCACGCAGCCGTCACTGTCGTCGGAACCAGAGGACGCGGACTGGCGCGATGGCTGGGATCGGTATCGACCGCCCTCGTCCGGTCGGCTCATGGGCCGGTCGTGGTGGTTCCTCGGAGTTCGCGAGGTGAGAGCGGATAGCCGGGGATGACTGAGGGATAGGGTCGGCAGCGGTCCCTGTCGCAAACGGAATCCCGCTCGCAATGGAAGGGGTGAGGAGTGGGCGCGCGAGAGCTCGCATACTCGCTCTATGAGCGGCGGCTCCTGGCCTCCCTCGACCCCGAGCAGGTCCCTCACCACGTCGGAGTGATCCTCGACGGCAACCGTCGCTGGGCCAGAGCCTCCGGAACGTCCACCAGCCTCGGTCACCGGGCCGGCGCCGACAAGATCGCGCTGCTTCTGGAGTGGTGCGAGGAGGCAGGCGTCCAGCTGGTGACGCTGTGGCTGCTCTCCACGGACAACCTCACGCGTCCCGAGCCCGAGCTGGCACCGCTGCTCGAGATCATCGAGCAGGTCGTCTGCGACCTGGCGGCGTCCGGTCGCTGGCGGATCAATCCGGTCGGCTCGCTGGACCTGCTGCCGCAGAACACCGCCGAGGTGCTCAAGTCCGCGGCCGCCGAGACGCGGCGTGTCGACGGGTTGCTCGTCAACGTCGCGGTGGGTTACGGCGGGCGGCAAGAGATCGCGGACGCCGTGCGCTCGCTGCTGGCCGAGCACGCAGATCGCGGCACTCCCATGGATGAACTGGCTCGGAGTCTCGCAGCCGACGACATTTCTGAACACCTCTACACCAAAGGACAGCCCGACCCCGACTTGGTGATCAGAACCTCAGGGGAGCAGCGACTCTCGGGTTTCATGCTGTGGCAAAGCGCGCACAGTGAGTACTACTTCTGCGAGGCGTATTGGCCTGACTTCCGCCGCGTCGACTTCCTTCGCGCGCTCCGGTCATACGCGCAACGTCATCGGAGGTTCGGCAACTAGCGTGCTGGGTTCGGCTCGATGAGTGGGTGGCGGGGCGCGTCCAACACGGCGTCGAGGTCGTACCCGTAGGAACGGGCACGGTCAGAATATCGGGTGCGTACGCGCTCGGCACCCCGATGCCGTTGCGACCGCATCGACAGCCATTCCTGCTCGTACCGACTGCTGCCGGCTCCGTCAACGCTCGACGTGTCGATGGTCCCGGGCATGTGCAGAAAGTCGCTGACCTCGGACATCACACCCGCGGCGTCCTTGATGAGCCACTCGTAGCTGACGATGTGAGCTTGCCGAAGTTGCGGTAGGTCTTCGACCGTACGGTCGTGTGCACGGAACCAATTCGACATGAGTCGCGACAGCGACGTGCGCTTGCGCCACTTGCGGGTGGCCAACATCACGGCCACGGGATGCCGGACGATGAAAACGAACGCCGCCGACGGATAGAGCTGTTGAAGAAAGCGGCCCATCACAAGGTTGGGCGGCGACTTCTCGACCAGGAAGCGTTGGTCGGAGTCCCAGTACGGACGCCAGGCGTCCCAGAGCCGCTGCGCGTTCTCGGGATTCGCCAGGGGGGAGGTCTCGGTGAGGTGGGCCTTCGCCTTCAGCGCGAACCGTCCGGTACCACCGTGTCGTTCCGCTGGCGGGTAGACGTCTTGGATGTGCTGACCCTCGTCCTCCGGAGCGCCGGTGCCGGCCAGGCCGGTCGCCTCGGGATGAGATGCGAGGAGACGGGCGAGCAGCGTGGTGCCGCTGCGGTGCAGTCCACCGACGAAGACCAGCTGTTGATCATCGGACAGGACGTCACCCACCGCGACCCTCCTGCACTACCGGCCCCCTCATCGCCCCGGACATGGCGGGGTCGTCGGCAGGGGAGTCTAGTGGGGCTCGGCGTGCCTGCGGCTGGTTGCCCACTTCCCGTCGTAGCGTCAGTTTGGGGCGGTGCCTGGCCGGCCCATACGGGAGGCCATACGTGGAGCGTCGGACCTTCGTACTCGACACCTCAGTCTTGTTGTCCGACCCAGCCGCCTGGACGCGGTTCGACGAGCACGAAGTCGTTCTACCGGTCGTCGTCATCACCGAGCTCGAGGCCAAGCGCTCGCATCCCGAGCTCGGCTACTTCGCACGTACGGCTCTGCGCATGCTCGACGACCTGCGCGTGCTGAACGGCCGGCTCGACGAACCGCTCCCGGCAGGTGAGAACGGTGGGCTGGTCAGGGTCGAGCTCAACCACACCGATGCAGCAGTGCTTCCGCCAGGGTTCCACCTCGGTGACAACGACAGTCGGATCCTCGCGGTCGCCCTCAACCTCTCGGCCGAGGGGCGCACGGTCACCTTGGTGTCCAAAGACCTGCCGATGCGGGTGAAGGCGTCGGCAGTCGGGCTCGACGCCGAGGAGTACCTCGCCGAGTGGGCCGCACCGTCCGGGTGGACCGGAATGGCAGAAGTCGAGGTCGACTCCGAGGTGCTCGATCGGCTGTACCACGAAGAGCGGGTCGACCTGGACGCCGCACGGGACTTGCCGTGCCACACCGGCCTGGTGATGTTGTCTGAACGCGGCTCCGGGCTCGGGCGAGTGACGCCTGAGAAACAGGTACGGCTCGTGCGCGGAGACCGTGAGGCGTTCGGTCTGCACGGTCGTAGCGCTGAGCAACGGATCGCGCTCGACGTTCTGCTCGATCCAGATGTCGGGATCGTCTCGCTCGGTGGCCGGGCGGGCACGGGCAAGTCGGCGCTCGCGCTGTGCGCTGGGCTCGAAGCGGTTCTGGAGCGTCGTCAACATCGCCGGGTCGTTGTCTTCCGGCCGTTGTTCGCCGTTGGCGGTCAAGAGCTCGGATACCTGCCTGGCACCGAGAACGAGAAGATGAACCCCTGGGGTCAAGCGGTGTTCGACACCCTTTCGGCAATCACGACGACAGAAGTGGTCGAAGAGATCGTCGATCGGGGCATGCTCGAGGTCTTGCCGCTGACTCACATCCGCGGCCGCTCGTTGCATGACGCGTTCGTCATCGTCGATGAGGCGCAGTCGCTGGAACGCAACGTACTGCTCACGGTGCTCTCGCGGATCGGCCAAGGCTCGCGGGTCGTGCTCACGCACGACGTTGCTCAACGCGACAACCTGCGAGTCGGACGCCACGACGGCGTCGTCGCGGTCGTCGAGAAGCTCAAGGGGCATCCGCTGTTCGCGCATGTCACGCTGACACGTTCCGAGCGCTCGCCGATCGCGGCCCTGGTCACGGAGATGCTCGAAGACCTCAGTCTCTGATCCTTCTCCTAGGCTGGTTTGCGTGGCGTACCAGGACTACTTGACCTACCTCGGCCACGCCACCGTGCTCATCGAGGTCGAAGGCAGCCGGGTCATGACCGACCCAGTGCTCCGGCCGGGTGCGACGATCCTGCACCGGATGCCGAACGCGGCAGACATCCGGCACTACGACGAGGTCGACCTCGTGCTGATCTCACATCTGCACCACGACCACCTCGATCTACCGTCGCTGCGACGGCTGCGAACAGATCCCTTGATCGTGGTACCGCTCGGTGCAGAGCAATGGATGCGGTCGAAGGGCTTCACGAACGTCGCCGAGATGGCTCCGGGCGACACCCTGAACCACCACGGCGTGACGGTGCGCTGCACCATGGCGGTGCACTCCGGAAAGCGTGAACCGCGTGGACCCGTGGCGCTGGCTGTCGGATACGTCATCGAAGCGGGCCCTGCGACCGTCTACTTCGCGGGAGACACCGACATTTTCCCTGGCATGGCCGGGCTCGTGCCTGGTGAGCTCGACGTGGCACTCATCCCGGTGTGGGGCT
>DASUFV010000126.1:0-9164 GCA_036274415.1 Actinomycetes bacterium | reverse complement strand
GATGACGTGGTAGAGCCGCCCGCCCACGATCCCGAAGGGAACCGCCCACACCGACACGTCCATGACTGTTCCGGGTAGGCCACCGCGCGCACGGAACCGTCGTTCGCCGATCCAGATGGCCAGCGCGATCCCGACGATGATGCACAGCGCGTAGCCGCGGATCGGGATACCGCCAAGCTCCCACACCCCGGACGACGGGCTTGGTATTGCAAGCATCACGTTGTTCCAGGGTTCACTGGTTCCCCTTGAGCGCGTCGTTGATCGCCGACTCGAGCGTCTCCGAACCTAGTTGGACCTTCTCACCGTTGACGAACGCAGTGGGCGTTCCTGTGATCCCCTCGTTGGTCATTGACGCCTGGACCTGAGTGACCCAGCCCTCGTACGTCACGTCGTTCACGCAGCTCTCCCACGAGTCGTCGCTGATACCGACATCTTGGCCCCAACCGACGAGATCGTCAGTCGACCATGCTGGTGTGCCCGGGTTCTCCGGCGGCTGGTTGGCGTAGACCGTCTGGTGAAAAGCGAGCGCAGGTTCCTCGCCGGCGTCGGCGGCGCAGCCGAAGGCGTTGGCGGCCTGCACCGACGAGTCGTTGCCCAGCGAGGAATCGAGGAAGGAGAGGGGATGGATGGTGAGAGTGATGTCGCCGTCGGTCACCAATCGATCCAGCATCGCCCCGTTCTCAGCTTCGAAGTCCTTGCAGTTCGGGCATTGGAAGTCTTCCCACAGCGTGACGTCGACCGGCCCGTCCCCGATCACGACACCGCCCCCTGACTCCTGGACGAGCGCTGGTAGCGCCGCATCGTCCGGGCCGTCGTTGTTCGACGCCCACCAGGCATACCCGATGATGCCGACGACGACGAGTCCAACGATGACCGCGATTGCGATTCCCGAGCTGCGCCGACGTCGGTCGGCGCGTTGCTGGGCGGCTCGTTGCTCGGCCAGCCGTTCGCGCGCCGCGCGCTTGTTCTTGACCTTGCTCCCGCCGCCTCCGCGCTGCTGGGATCGCTTGTCGTTCACCGCTGCTCCTGCTCTGGCTGCTGCCGCTGTTGACGGTCACGGCTATGCCGTCCCGTGACAGGACTCGTCGGTTGCGAAGAGCCCTCAGCCTCAGCCTCGGCTGCGTCGTCCCATTCGTCGTAGAGACCAAGGTCCCCCGTTCCTGCTCGCCCGCTCCGGTCGATAGCCAGTCGGCTGCCTGGAAAGACCACCAACCACCCGGCCATCAACGTGAACCCAAGGTCGCGTAGGAGCACTGGCAGGTAGTTCGCCTCACCCTCGGGCACCGCACCGCCACCGCCGAAGCACCCACAGTCGATCGAGAGTCCCCGTGCCCACGCCGAAGCAACACCGACGACAAACGCGGTCATGAGCGCCCCAGCAACGATGGCGGTCACCCGCGTCGCCACTCCCAGGAGCAGTGCCACCGCCAACGCCAGCTCCATCAATGGCAACGCGTAGCCGACGAACTCGCCGACCTTCACCGGCAGGATCTCGTACGCCTGTACCGCCAGGACGGCCTGTTGCGGCTCGGTCACTTTGGCCCCGCCACTCCAGAAGAGCACGCCCGCCAGACCCAGTCGGACAGCCGTCGAGATCCAGAGCTGGGCCGATGACCCCCGAAAGCGGCTCATCATTCCCTCGTGACCGTCGGCACCGACGTCACTCTGCGATCGTGGGAGTGCGTCGTGCCCGCTCGATCCCAGAGCGCAGTTCGGTGGCCAGGTCTCGAACGGCGGTGACACCAGCCTCCAGGGTTGGGGCTTCCATGAGGGCTCGCACGAAGGCCGACCCGACGATCACGCCGTCTGCGAACTCAGCGATCTGCGCAGCCTGGTCGCCGGTCGACACTCCCAACCCGACACAGACCGGCAACGAGGTGACCGCCTTGGTGCGCCGTACGAGGGCTTCGGCGGTGGGTGCCACCTGCTCGCGCGCACCAGTCACACCCATGACCGCAGCGGCGTAGACAAAGCCCGAGGTGTGCGAAACAGTCAGGTTTACCCGCTCTTCGGTCGATGACGGCGCGACGAGAAAGACTCGCGAGAGGTCATGCGCGTCCGACGCGGTCAGCCACTCCCCGGCCTCCTCAGGAGTGATGTCTGCGGTGATCACACCGGCGCCACCAGCGTCTGCGAGGTCTCGAGCGAATCGCTCCACGCCATACCGCTCGATCGGATTCCAGTAGCTCATCACCAGCGTGGGTGCACCGCTCTTCGCCACTTCTCGAACCGTTCGCAGTACATCGGTCGTGGTGACGCCCTGAGCGAGAGCTTGCTCGACGACAGCCTGAATCACTGGTCCGTCCAGCAGCGGATCGGAGTAGGGCAGACCCACCTCGACGACGTCGACCCCGGCCTCGACCATGGCACGCATTGCGTCAACGGCACCCTCGACGGTCGGGTAGCCGGCGGGCAGGTAGCCGATCAGAGCCGCCCGACCTGACGCTCTTGTTGAGGAGAAAAGCTCGTTCAGGGAGCGCGTTGGCGCTGACGCCTGCGCGGTCACTCCGTGCCTCCCGTCGATGCCGACTCAGCCTGATCGATGCCGAACCACCGAGCGGCAGTCTCGACGTCCTTGTCGCCGCGTCCGGACAGGTTGACGAGCACGACCCCGTCCGATCCCAGCTCACGACCGACCTGCAGTGCACCTGCGACGGCGTGCGCCGACTCGATCGCCGGGATGATCCCCTCGGTTCTGCTCAACAGTGCGAATGCTTCCATCGCCTCGGTGTCGGTCACTGGACGGTACGTGGCCCGACCCGACTCGTGCAGCCAGGCGTGGATCGGTCCGACACTTGGGTAGTCCAAACCCGCCGAGATGGAGTGACTGGGAACGGTCTGCCCCATCTCGTCCTGGAGTAGATACGACCGGGTGCCATGCAGGACGCCGGGTGAGCCACCGCTGAACCGCGCGGCATGGCGTCCTGACTCGACACCCTCCCCACCGGCTTCCAGTCCGTACAACGCCACCGACTCATCAGCCAAGAACGCGTTGAAGATGCCGATGGCGTTCGACCCTCCGCCGACGCAGGCACAGACCGCATCGGGGAGCCGACCGACGAGGTCGAGGGTCTGCTGACGAGCTTCCTCGCCGATCACCTTGTGGAACTCGCGGACCATCGTCGGGAACGGATGGGGACCGGTGACGGTACCGAGCAGGTAGTGGGTGTGCTCGACGTTGGTGACCCAGTCACGCATCGCCTCGTTGATCGCGTCTTTCAATGTGCGCGAACCGTTCGCAACAGACACGACCTCAGCGCCCAGAAGCTTCATTCGTGCAACGTTGAGCGCCTGGCGCCGGGTGTCTTCCTCACCCATGTAGACAACGCAGTCCAGTCCGAGCAACGCACATGCGGTCGCGGTTGCGACGCCGTGCTGGCCCGCGCCCGTCTCCGCGATGACGCGAGTCTTGCCCATGCGTTTGGTGAGCAGCGCCTGACCCAACACGTTGTTGATTTTGTGTGAGCCGGTGTGGTTGAGGTCTTCTCGCTTCAGCAGCACACGGGCTCCGCCGGCGTGCTCGCTCAACCGACGTGCCTCGGTGAGTGGACTGGGACGCCCGGTGTACGAGCGGTTCAACCCCGAAAGCTCGGCCAGAAAGATCGGATCGACCCGCGCGGCCTCGAAGGCAACGGTCAGCTCGTCGAGGGCTGCAACAAGCGCTTCCGGCACGAAGCGACCGCCGTACCGACCCCAGTGTCCGGTGGCGTCCGGCTCGAAGCTCTGCGAAGTGCGCTCCACGTCCAGGCTCATGAGGCCCCCCTGGTCGACGTCGGGTGAGTGCCGGCCGCCACCATCTCGGCAACAGTGGTCTGTGGGTCGGCACCTGTCACCAGCGCTTCGCCCACCAACACCGCGTGCGCGCCCTGATGGGCGTAGGCCACCACGTCTGAGGCGTTCCGTATTCCCGACTCGGCGATTCGAAGGACCCCCGACGGGATGGTGGGTGCCACTCGGGAGAACGTGTCGGCGTCGACCTCGAGGGTTTTCAAGTTGCGCGCGTTCACACCGATCACGCGGGCGCCGGCGTCGACGGCTCGGCCGACTTCCTCGGCGTCATGCACTTCGACCAGCGGCGTCATGCCGAGGGACTCCGCGCGCTCCACCAACGACACGAGCGCGGGCTGTTCGAGCGCCGCAACGATGAGCAGCACCAGATCAGCGCCAGCCTCACGTGCCTCCCACAGCTGGTAGCTCGACACGACGAAGTCTTTGCGGAGGACGGGAATGTCGACAGCCGCGCGGACGGCGCGCAAGTCGTCCAGGCTTCCTCCGAACCGGCGCTCCTCGGTGAGCACCGAGATTGCGGTCGCGCCGCCATCGGCGTAGCTCTGAGCGAGAGCCGCAGGGTCTGCGATGGACGCCAGCTCACCTTTGCTCGGTGATGCACGCTTCACCTCGGCGATGACCGCGACTCCAGGGTGCTCGCGCAGAGCGCGATACGCATCGATCGGCGGAGGTTTGGTTGCGGCACTGGCCTTGAGCTCATCGAGCGGTCGAGCTGCCTCGCGCGTCGCAAGGTCGTCGCGCACTCCTGCGACGATGTCGGCCAGGACGCTCATCGGTCAAGGGTATCGGCGCGGCCGACCCGACCCAGACCCGGATCAGACCCGGATCATGGGGGGGCACGGACTGTCGCAGTCAGGCGCGCGCGTCCAGGTAGGGAAACCACGGCAGGTTGCGGATCACGAAGAACACTGCCGTCACTGCGACGAACGCCCACAACAGCGCACGTCGTCTCGATCTGGCGTCACTTTCGGCGGGCGGAACACGCCGAACCACAGCTGCCACGAACCCCCCGAGCACGACGAGGTAGAGCGGCAGCAAGAGGTTGTGGTCGAGTGCACCCAGAACGTCCCCGTGCGCCAGCGCATAGGTGCCACGCAGCCCACCGCAGAAGGGGCAGTCCAAGCCGGTGAGTGCGTTGAGTGGGCAGAAGCCGTAACTTCCAGGCGCGTTGGGATCCCTCAGCGCGACCAGACCAACACCGAGGAGCGCCGCACCCGGCCACACCCACCGCAAGGACGACCGCGACGGCGACCCCGACGACCACGACGAGGACTGGGCCGCAGGCCCGCCCGTGTCCGTAGCGGGAGTCATGACCTCAGGACGCCTCGTCTCCACCCAGACCCATCATCTGCATCACCTTGCCGACCACGATGCCGACGATGACCAGTCCCGCTCCGACCCAGAACACCGCCGGTTGCGCGATCAGAACACCGATTCCTCCGACGACAAAAGCGACCATGATGATGGTGACCGCGGTCCAGGCGGCGGGCGTCGAGCCGTGGTTGTCGTGGTGCGTGCTCATCGGACTCCTCAGCACTCCTGTTTCCGGGGTAGCGCCTCAATCACGGGCGCGTCGCCATTGTGGCAGGAACGCGGTCGCGGCCAGCACTCCGGCACCACCCAGTTCGCTCGTGCCGCCCTCGAGGGCAGAACTGCCGACGGCGGCCGCCACGACGACGATCACGATGAGCACCAGGCCGACGGCAGCGATCCCCACGGCCACCCATGAGCAGACCACCCCCGCCTTGATCATCCCTTCACCTGTGAGCGTGCCACCCGAGGCCTCGATCTCCCGTTTCGCACTCGGTGCCATCGCTAGAGCCACGATCGCGGGCACGACTCCCAGTCCATAGCCGCAAACGAACAACAGGCCGACGATGCCGAGCACCAAGACGGCGATCGCCTTACCACTGTTCGTCGGGGGTGTTGGGTACCACTGGTACCCGCCTCCGGGGGTCGGTGGAGGGTATGGCCCCGGTGGCGGAGGAGGCACGATCGATCCCTCGTCATCGGGACGTCGCCAGGGATCGGGGTCGGCAGGCTGACCCCCCGGCTGGTCAGTGCTCACAGCTACCTCACCTACCTCACGTCTGCGATGTTGAGCAGGCTATTGGACCTCAGGACCGTTCGCCTCGGGGCTGTCGGTCGGGCCGGCGGTCGGGCCGGCGGTCGGGCCCGCGGTCGGATCCTCGCCACGATCGAGCGCCCGCCAGAGATCGGTGGGGTGCGTCGTCGACGGTTCGGAGCGCTCGCTGAAGCGCGAGCCCATTCCTCGCCATGTCCCACCCCGCCAGACCGTGATCAGCCCGGCCACCGCGAGTGCGGCGACCTGAATCCACTCGACGGCAGTGGGTGAAGAGGTGGTCACACTGAAAAGAGCCACCCCCGCGGCGACCGCCGCCAACAGACCTCCGAGGACCCTCCTCAGCACTGCAGGCACAGCGAAGATCGCAGGGATTGCCGCAAGCGCCAGCACGGCCAGAGCCGTCGACCCACCTTTGTCGTCTGCTGTGCTCTTACCGGTGCCGAACCCGACGATGGCGGTCACAGCGAGCAGCGCGATCACCGTGAACTGCGATGTTCGGTGTGCCCCGTCGTGCGGCGCGGGGTCCCGCTTGCTCACGGAGCGTGCAGCGTCTCGGCGGTCGCGACAGCCCGCAGCACCGCCAGCGCCTTGTTCACCGACTCGGTGAACTCGTAGCCCGGGTCAGAGTCCGCGACGATGCCTCCCCCCGCCTGTACGTGCGCGCGTCCATCACGCAGGAATGCCGTACGAATAGCAATTGCCATGTCCATGTCACCGGCAAAGTCGAAGTAGCCGACGGTCCCGCCGTAGACGCCACGCCTGCTGGGCTCGTACTCGTCGATCAGTTCCATGGCCCGCACCTTCGGAGCACCCGACAACGTGCCCGCGGGGAACGTGGCCTTCAGCACATCGAACGCCGAACGTCCGGTGGCCAGTTCGCCTAGCACCGTCGACACGATGTGCATGACGTGGGAGTAGCGCTCCACCGACATGAAGTCGACGACTTCGACGGTGCCGGGGCGGCACACTCGCCCCAGATCATTGCGGGCCAAGTCGACCAGCATGAGGTGCTCAGCGCACTCTTTTTCGTCCTCGAGCAAGCCCGCAGCGAGCGCTGCGTCCGCTTCGGGAGTGTCTCCACGCCAGCGGGTACCTGCGATCGGATGCGCCATCACGCGTCCGTCGGCGACCTTGACCAGAGCTTCGGGGCTCGAGCCGACGATGTCGAAGTCCTCGTACCGCAAGAGGTACATGTACGGACTGGGGTTCGTGGCACGCAGGACGCGGTACACGTCCAGCGAATCGGCCGAGCACGACATCTCAAAGCGCTGGCTGACCACGATCTGGAAGGCCTCACCCGCTGCGATCGCCTCCTTCGCGCGGTCGACCGAGGCGAGAAACATCGAGCGTTCGGTACGGGACGCGTACCTGGGCTCGACCGCAGGGTCCATCACAGCGACGGTGGCCTCGGCGGACGTCGCAAGATCGCGCGTCATCACATCGAGTCGCTTCACCGCGTCCGACCACGCCTCCGCCACCCGTTCGTCAGTGTTGTCGAAGTTGATGGCGTTCGCGATCAGCAGCACCGAACCGTCCGAGTGGTCCAGCACCGCCAGATCGGTGGCCAGCATCAGACCGAGCTCAGGCACCCGCAGCTCGTCCGGGTTGCCGTCTGGCAACCGCTCCCACCGGCGCACGGCGTCGTACGAGACAAAGCCGACGAGCCCACCCGTGAGCGGTGGAAGGCCCGGCTGGCGGGGCGTCCGCAGCACCCGCAGGGACTCCTCGAGTACGTCCAACGGCGTGCCCTCGCGCGGAATCCCCACGGGAGGTTCACCACCCACCCAGGTCGCTGCCCCGCCTTCCTCGGTGAGCACAGCGTGAGACCGAACGCCGACGATTGAGTACCTCGACCACACGCCGCCGTGCTCGGCCGACTCGAGCAAGAAGGTGCCGGGCCGATCCTGCGCGAGCTTGCGGTAGAGGCCAACGGGTGTCTCGGCATCAGCCATCAACCGCCGCGTCACCGGAATAACTCGACGGCCCGCCGCGAGCTCGGTGAACTCAGCCAGCGACGGCGTCACCTCGCCGCTGCTCACGTCGCGACTCCGGCTTGCCCCTGCCCACCTGGCCGGTCGACCACCTCGAGAACGTCGGCGAAACAGCTCCGATTGCCCGTGTGGCACGCCGGACCATGCTGGTCGACCTGCAGCAGCAAAGTGTCACCGTCGCAGTCGAGACGCACTTCGCGCAGCAGCTGTATGTGTCCTGACGTATCGCCCTTCCGCCAGTAGTCCTGGCGGCTCCGACTGAAGTACGTCACGCGGCCGGTGGCCAGTGTGCGATGCAGCGCCTCATCGTCCATCCAGCCAACCATCAGGACTTCCCCGGTGTCGTACTGCTGCGCAACAGCTGGCAAGAGACCACTCGAGTCACGCCGCAGCCGACTAGCGATGGCCGGGTCGAGCTCTGAGGTCGTGCGTGGACCTGACATGCAGCCATTCTGCCGGGCCACCCTGATGTCGCGTCGCTTGCCCACGACCAGCACCCTGGAACCATGAGCGACGACCGTCATTCCCGCACGCTGGCGCACGAGGAGCGCCTGGAACTCGCTGCGCTTCTCGCGCACGTGGGTCCGGACGCGGCGACGCTGTGCGAGGGATGGGCCACCCGCGACCTCGCAGCCCACCTAGTGCTGCGCGAAGGTTCTGTGGCTGCCGCCGGAATCAAGGCGCGTCCACTCTCGGGCTGGACGCTCCGCACGCAGCAGAGGCTCGCGCACGGTGACTACGGCGAGCTTGTCAGCCGGTTTCGCGATGGCCCTCCGCCGTACTCGGTGATGCGGCTACCTGGCGCTGAGGCAGCGCTCAGCACGTTCGAGCACTACGTCCACCACGAGGATGTTCGTCGCGCTTCGGCGTCAGTCGAGCCTCGAACGCTGTCGGCTCAGGCGCAAGGCGTGCTGTGGCGCCAGCTGGTCACTCGGGCGCGGTGGTATCTGCGCGGTGCGCCGGTTCCGGTCCGTCTCGTCTCTCCAGACTTCGGGACGATCGAGGTGCGAGGTCCGAGCAGTAGCGGAGTGACGGTCACTGGTCTCCCCGGCGAGCTGGTGCTGCATGTCACCGGACGCCGTGAGCACGCCGACGTCGAAGTCACCGGCACCGACGCGGCACTCGAGGCCTGGACCGCCTATCCCCTGCACGGCTGAGGACGGGCGGAGGTAAAGCAGCGATGTTAGTGGCCCTCTGACAGCAGCCTTGAGTTCAACCGAGCGCAAGAACTCGCATTGACCCGGGTCGCGCCCGCTAGATCTGGGCTGCTTCCACTGCCGCTGCCGAATAGTCCCGAA
>DASUFV010000125.1:0-5376 GCA_036274415.1 Actinomycetes bacterium | reverse complement strand
AACCGTTGCGCCAACGCGCGAGCCGTCGGCATCGCCTGGGCCGCCAACTTGCTTCCGTCGAGCGGCACGAGCACGCGGCTTGGCAGCGCCCATCGTTCGGGACCTAGGTCGGCTTCCGACATCACCAACGTCCTAGCTCGCTGCCACGCGGCCGGCTCAGGGCGTGAGCACGGCCCTTCCCGGTATGGCGCCCTGCTCGAGCTTCTCCAAGGCGTGGGCGGCCTCAGCGAGGTCGAATCGTTCGACGTGGACCTCGATGTCCCCCTTCTGGGCAAGGGCGATCACTTCCTGTAAGTCCCGGCGAGTGCCACCGTACGGTCGCGAGATCGTGGTTCCCCAAGGCAGGCGGGTCGGGATGGCCTCTGAGAAGAACGGGAGTTCGCCGCCACCTAGTCCGACTGCTGTGATCTGACCGTTGTTGCCGATACAGGAGGCGGCAGTCTTCAGGGTCGGTTCGACGCCGACGAAGTCGAACACGATGTCGGCTCCGGCGGCGCGGGTGATGCGCATGATCTCTTCTCCGGTCCCTGCGTCGGAGATGAGTGTGTGGTGCGCGCCCAGGTCGGCCGCTTGCTCGAGGCGGCCTTCGTCGGTGTCGACGGCCACGACCGTGGCACCCGAGGTGGCCCGAAGAATCTGGAGAGCTACGTGACCGAGACCACCGACCCCGATGACCACGACGGTCGACGAGTTCGCCAGGCGCTCACGGGACAGTGAGATCGCGTGATAGCTCGTGAGTCCCGCGTCGGTGAGCGGGGCGGCCGCGACCGGGTCGAGGTCGCCGAGCGGAACGAGGTGGCGGTTCGGGACGGTGATGAAGTCCGCCATGCCGCCATCAGCCCCCAGACCCGGCCCGGGCGTCGTTCCACGGGGATAGGTCTGGCAATAGTTCTCGGCGCCCACCACGCATTGTCGGCAGCGACCGCAGCCCCACGCGAGATAGACGAGCACCGGCGTGCCCTCATCCCAGCCGGTCACGCCGTCGCCCAGCGCGGAGATCGTGCCGGCCACCTCGTGGCCGATGGTCATCGGCGTCGGGAAGAGCGACTGAGGAGCGTGGAGGATGTGCAGGTCCGAGTGACACACCCCGGCACCGGTGACCTGAACGAGCACGTCGCCCGGGCGCGGATGGGGCTGCTCGACTTGCTGCACTCCTGCCACTCCCGGCTCGGTCAACTGGAACGCACGCATGGCTGCCTCCTGACGCTCGGGTGACCAGCGCGATCGCTGAATCTCGGAGGCGAAGCACCTACCCGCCGCACGGGAAGCCAAGTCATCCGACGTGTCGACGCACCCCCGGCATCGGCACGTCAACCGAGTCGATCGTTTGGCGCAAGCGGCACGACGATGCGTGACGCCACTGAGGAGTGGACGATCGTCACAGCCGAGGCGCCGGTCATCGCCTGCTCCATGGCGGTGGCGCGACGTTGTAGCGGGGTAGCGGCGAATCGACCGTGCCGAACCTGGCGGAGCCGTTCGTCCAGTCGTCGTGAGCGGCGGTGATCTCGTCGTGGTTGCGCGCGACGTAGTTCCACCACATCACGACCGGCTCGTCGAACGGGACGCCGCCGACCAGCAGCGCGCGCGTCGGTTCGTCGGTTGCGAGCGCGAGCTCGTCGCGGCCGAGACCGAGGTAGGCGAGATGGCCAGGCGCGACAGTGGCGCCGGCGATCGTGCACGCGCCGGCGAGCACGACGACGGCGTACTCGTAATCGGTTCGCAGCGGGATCACCGTCGCGCCGGCACGGAGGTGGAGATCGACGCCGGCGTGGTCGGTGTCTCGTCGGGCAGGCGAGATGAGGCCGGCGAGGTCGCCGATCATCACGGTGGCGACGCCGTGGTCGAGCTCGACACGCGGCAGTTCGGCGTGATGCTCGAACGCCGATGGGCCATGGCGGGTGAGGTCGGGCTGCGCCACCCAGAGCTGAACCCCGTGCAGTTCACCTCGATAGCGCCCAGTGCCCTCTTCGGAATGGGCCACGCCGTGGCCCGCGGTCATCAGGTTGAGTTGACCGGGAACGATCACCTGCTCGGAGCCGAGCGAGTCGCGGTGCAACGCCTCTCCGGCCAGCAACCACGTGACGGTCTGCAAACCGATGTGTGGGTGCGGGGCGACGGCGAGGCCGCCTTCGCCGATCGTCGTCGGACCCATGTGGTCGACGAAGCACCAGGCACCGACCATCCGGCGGGTGCGTTGTGGCAGGGCGCGGCGGACCGTGAATGCGCCGACCTGGCTGACGCGGCTGTCGGTGATCTCGAGCACCGCAGGCTCCACGACGTCCGGCCCGACGTCGGCCGGAGTGTCGTCGGTGCTGATGGGACCGCTCATATCGCCTCCTCGAGCAGCATCTCCTCGAGCATTCGCTGCACCTCGCGCTTGCGAGCCGGCATCGAACCCTTCACAGATGACCCTCCATGCTCGTCTCGTTGTGGAGCCCGTGGAGTTCGGCCAGCGCGTAGGCGACGAGACCCGCTCGGTCGAGTTGTTGCGCCCGGGTCTCGATGGCAGCTCCCTCACTTCGCGACAGGGACCGCCGCGCCGCCTTCGATGCCGCCCCGGCATCGGACGCGTCGCTCCCCCAAGCGGTGTCGGGGGTGGCAGCGTCGAGACTCAGCAGCAGCGTGAGCGACGCAGCGTGTCGGCCCGTCCGCTCCAGCAGCAGCGCAGCCGCCCGCAGCGTGACGACTTGCTGGGCCCAGTTGCCGAGTCGCAGCCACTCGGCGATCTCCTCGCCGAACATGCTCGCGCTGCAGGCGAGGTCGCCATGCTCCCTGGTCGACGTCGCACTCGACGGTCGGCCCGAGCCGGTATCCGCCCCCGACCCCCTCGATCGCATCCTGACCCAGCAGCACCCGCAAGCGCGACACCTGGTTCGCAGACGCGCCAGGCGGGTCCCGCGGCAGCGCATCACTCCAGACCGCGTCCGCAAGCCGACTCGTCGACGCCCCCCACGCCACAGCACCAGAGCCGCGAATAGGCGTCGCTGGCGCGCGCTGCGCAGCGGCACCGGTCTGCCGTCGACCTCGGCCGCGGTCGCTCCGAGCACCGCTAGGCGCGATCGCACCACGCACCGAAATCGCCGTGACAGCGAACTGACATCGCCTCCCGCGATCGTCGGCACCGACGCAGGAGGTCATTCATGGTCACCACCGACAACGCTACGACGCGCAACCGATCGCCGACGGCATCCCCACGCGACGTGGGTCGTGTTCGAGGCATCGAGCCACATGCCCCACGTCGAAGAACACGAGCGCTACCTGCAGGTGGTCAGCGACTTCCTCGCACGCCACGACCGATGATCCGCTCCGCGACCCGCACACAGCGAAAGAGGCCCTCCGGAGAGGACCTCTTTCATCGTCGCTTGGCAGCCCGTACGGGATTCGAACCCGTGCCGCCACCTTGAGAGGGTCGTCAGACCCATCCGCATCGTGTTGCTGGGTTCTATTTGCCCAGGTCAGCGTGTTGCGCTGTCCATTCGATGTTGCTCGATGACGGCCCGTGGCGCCGCGTTGGGTGTAAATCGGGTGTAACCGACGACCGCACGTCCGGCCAAGGCCGGGGCTTGATCCACGGCACGTCGAGTCGGGACGACCCGTCTGACCGGAGCGGCGGGGTGCGAGACGACTGTGAAGCGGGTTGCCGTCAGCGGCGACCTCGACGGAGAACGAGTCGACGATCGCCGACCATGAACTCGCGCTGATGGTTTGGGCCAATCTCACAAACCTGACTCGTCGGGCGGTTGCCCACCGAGCACCTTACGGCCGCTTTCGGTCCGTAAGGCCTGGGATAGACGGCAGCGCAAGGTCGTGCACGTCAGCGACTTCCAAACGGATCCCCGACAGCCGGATGTAGCTGCGCCTGATTCGCACTTCGGCGATTTTGGCTCCGCACCGCGCTCTCAGCAGTTCCGCGGCCTGCCAGCTGCGATCATGCTTCTCCTCCCAAAGCAACGCTATGGAACGCTCGCGCTGGAGTTCACCGCAAGCATCGATGAGTGACATCTTGCTAAACCGGTTGACGAACTCGGCTGACCGGAGTCCGAGCGCATTGGCACTTGCCCCGACAAAGGACACGTCCCCATGGCGTCGCAGATGGTAAAGCAACCCGTTCCTGTATCGCTTGGCGTCGCGCGCTTGGATCAGGTAGATGGTTGGTTCGCTTGCCATGCAGCCATCGGGGCCGAAGTCGCGTCACTAACGATTCGGGCAGGCTCGGCCGGCAAGGCTCGAACCTCGGCTGGACCGGAACGGATGTGACGGACGATCGCGGTCGCAACGACGAGCGTGAGGAACGCGAACATCACGTACGCGACGATTCCGCCGAAGACCGGACGGCCTGCCAGCTTCAGAAGCCCCGCTGTTGCGCTGGTCGCCGCTACCGCGAAGCTTTCACGCCAGCCTGGAGGTGCTTTGAATGTGCCGATACCGCCACAGCCACAATCGATACCGGCCCGCTTTACGTCCAGCACCGCGGAGTACGATGCTAAGATGGCGAGCAACATTCCAGCGGCAATGTTTGGTTGCCACCATGGCAATACGACTGCCAGGCCGAGCAGTACCTCGATGGGCGGAAGAACCCACGAGACGGCGCCCGCAAACACCGGTGGAATCAGTTGCTGCTGATATATAGCGTTCCGAAATGCCCTTCGGTGGAGCACCTTGGATAGGCCTGTGCCGAGGAGAACTGGGGCGACGACAGCAAAGCTGATCGCGAGCCCAACCAACCAAAGCATCAACCGAACGGGCCCTTCTTGCCTACCTTGTTGGGGTTCACGAATGTCCAGTTGACTTCTACATACGCCGTGTCGGGATCAAGATGCTGAAGATGTGTGAGATCGACAGTGAGCTTGGCACCGGACTCCATGGGATCATCGACCTCGGCGATCCACTTGCCGCCGGTTCGTTCGAGCAGCGACTTGAGCGTCACGGCGCGGGTACGCACCGAACCGTCGGGCAGTAACACCTTGAGGCTCTCGAGTCGATCCGGCGTTACCTCGACAATCGTTACCTTTCCAGCCATGGCGATTACCTCCTACGCCAGTTGCTGGCATTGGGTGAAGCAGTACGTGTACCGATAAGCATCGCAGAAGTCGCAACACCAGAAGACGCCGCCACAGTCGTCCTCCCATACGTAGCACCCGCAGTATACGACCCAGGTGCACCTCGGCGGGTACGGCTCCGCGGATGCTTTGGGGGAGGTCAGGAAACTCAAGGCGCCCCACGAACCAGCGATCGTGGCCGCAAGACGACCTACGAAGCTCCTTCGGCTTACACTCGGAGTGTGTTCGTCGGACACAGCCTCACCCCCTAAGGTTGAAATCCCCCGGACGAAGCTTGAGCCGAATGCGCGTTGCATGTCAATACACGAAGGGTCGA
>DASUFV010000124.1:0-2194 GCA_036274415.1 Actinomycetes bacterium | reverse complement strand
CGATCTGCTCAGCTTGCAGGATCGGCTCTCGTGTCATTGGAGTCATCCCGGCTGCGGGCCGGGTCGACCGGAGCTGGCCACTCCGGCCCGCATCTCATCAACCGCGCCACCTGGGCGACCGGCGCGACGCCAGGCGCCTCTGAGCGCTCTCCTGTCAGTCTATGAAACCGACAGCGCGAAGATGGTCGTCGAATTGTACTCCTGACCGGGCTCGAGCACCGTCGACGGGAAGTTGGAGTGATTGGGCGAGTCGGGAAAGTGCTGTGTCTCCAACGCGAACCCATCACCTTGGCGGTACATCTTGCCGGCGGCGCCCACCACCGTCGCGTCGAGGAAGTTCCCGGAGTAGAACTGCATGCCTGGCTCGGTGGTAGAGATCTCCAGCGTCCGGCCGCTCCCGGGCTCGACCACCCGTGCCGCCAGGATGAGGCTCGTGTCGTCCGGGCTCGTTCGGTCGAGCACGAAGTTGTGATCGTAGCCCCGCCCGAACAGGAGCTGCTCGAAGTTGTCGCGGACACGCTCGCCAATCGCGTGCGGCGTCGTGAAGTCGAGCGGCGTTCCCGCCACGGGAGCGATCTCGCCGGTCGGGATCAGGGTCGCGTCCACCGGCGTGTAGGTGCTGGCCATGAGCTGCAGTTCCTGGTCGTTGGTGCTGTCGACCCCGTCACCGGCCAGGTTCCAGTACGTGTGGTTGGTCAGGTTGACCACCGTGGTCTGGTCCGTCGTCGCGTGGTAGTCGATGCGGATCTCGTTGTTGTCCGTCAAGGTGTACGTGACATCGACGGCTAAGCTCCCGGGGTAGCCCTCTTCGCCGTCCGGGCTGGTGCGGCTCAGTTTGAGCCCGACGCCGTCGCCGCCGGTCACCTCGTCCGCCGCCCACACCTGCTTGTCGAACCCCTTGATCCCTCCATGCAGCGAGTTCTCGCCGTTATTGAGCGGCAGATGATACGTCTGGTCCCCCAGGGTGAACGTGCCGCGCGCAATGCGATTGCCATAGCGACCGATGATGGCGCCAAAGTAGGGGGAATTGCCAGCCAGGTACTCGTCCAGCGTGGCGAACCCGAGCGCGACGTTCGCCATGGTGCCGTCCCGGTCGGGCACCCGGATCGACTGGATGATGCCGCCATAGGTCATGATCTTGACTTCCATGCCATGGGCGTTGGTCAGCGTGTAGCGCTCGACCGGCTGACCGTCGGCGTCGCCGAATGGCTCACTGCTCATGCCAGCCGCGCCGGGCGAAGCCATCGGCGTTGCGTTCTGTGCCACGGTCGCGCCCGCGATCGGGAACGAGGCAAGCAACCACACGGCAACTGCCGAGCCAAGAACCTTCCACAGGCGTTGCGAACGATTGCGGGAAGCGTTCATTGTTTCCTCCGTGATGTCAGAGGTCGGTTGATGTAGGGCTCTCCGCCATCAGATCCGACGAGGGCGCCGTGTGGCGCCCTCCCGGCTCGCCAGGTTGCTACTTCGTGTAGGTCTTGAGATTGTCCTTGGTGACGACGGTGACGCCCGTATCGAGCAGCGCGCACTCGGGCACGAACCCTTTGGTGATAATGTCGTTCGCGTTCTGAATCGAGAGGACGCCCATCTGCACCGGGCGCTGCACCATCGTCGCCAGGATGATCCCGTCCTCGATGGCCCGCAGCACTTCTTCCAGATCGTCGAAGGCGACGATCTTGATGTCGCGGTCCTTGAACTCCGGACCCTGGATGACTTGGGCCAACGTCGGGCCGCCGGTGGCGCTCACGCAGGCGACGCCGTTCATATCGGGATGGGCCCGCAGCAACGCCTCACTGACGCCGAGACCTTTCTGCAAGTCGTCGTCCGTGGCGACGACCTCGAGGATCTCGATGCCGGACCCGATGGTCTCTTTGAAGCCGTCGATCCGCTCGTTCAGGTTCAGCGCGCCGAGACCGCCGGTGATGATGCCGACCTTGCCGGTGCCGCCCAGTGCCTCCCGCATCGTGTCGCCCTGGATTTTGCCTGCCGTCTTGTTGTTGGTGCCGATGTACATGACGCGGTCGCTGTCCGGGGAGTCAGAATCGAATGTCATCATCAGGATGCCCTTGCTCAGGCCGTCGTTGATGACGGGGATGACCGACGCCGGATCGTTGGGCGAGATGACGATGGCATTGACCTGCTTGGAGACGAGGTCCTCGATCATCTTGACCTGGATCGCCGCGTCACCCGTCTG
>DASUFV010000123.1:0-2670 GCA_036274415.1 Actinomycetes bacterium | reverse complement strand
GCTCATGAGAACGTGCTTGCCCAACGACGGCGCGGAGCCAGCGCTCGTGACGTATGAACGGCGTCCGTGTGCGTCGGTGATGGGCTGCTTGTCGGTGGTGAGGATCGGCTCGCTGCCCATCATGTACCGCTTCTCACCGGTGCTGCTCGTGTGGTCGTCGACAGTCAACGAGCACAAGATGGCAACCGGATCCTCGGCACGGTGCTTGAGGTACGCGGCCTTGCCGATGAAGTCGGCCTCCTTCACCTTCGGCGGCGCCATGCCGGTCTCGACGACGTTGTAGTGCGTCTCGAGCTCGGCACCGAACGCGCGGTAGCCCTTCTCGAGTCGACCGGTCGTGCCGTAGACGCCGATGCCGACGGGAATGAGCCCGTGCGGTTGCCCAGCCTCCCACAGCGCGTCCCACAGCTGGGCGCCCTGCTCCATCGGCACGTAGAGCTCCCAACCCAGGTCACCGACGTACGAGATGCGGGACGCCAGCACCTTCAGCGGACCGATCTCGATCGTGCGGCAGGTGCCGAACTTGAACGCCTCGTGCGAGACGTCGTCGCGGGTCACCGCCTGCAGGATCTCGCGTGCCTTTGGTCCCCAGATGCCGAGGGTCGTCAGCGACGACGTGAGGTCGGTCAGCTGCGCGGTGCCGTCAGCGGGCAGGTGGTCGCCGAACCACTTGATGTCGGCCATGCCGTGCGCGCCACCGGTCACGACGCGGAAACGGTCGTGAGCGAGACGCATGACGGTGAGGTCGGACTTGAAGCCGCCGCTCTCGGCGAGCACCGGCGTGTAGACGACCCGCCCGATCGGTACGTCCATCTGACGCATGCAGATGTTCTGCAGGGCGTCCAGCGCGCCGGGGCCCTGGATGTCGAAAACGACGAACGCCGTCAGGTCGACCAATCCGGCCGTCTCGCGCATCTGCAGGTGCTCGGCGTTGATGATGGGTGACCACCAACGGGAGTCCCACTCAGCGGTGCGTGGCATCACTGCGTCGCCGTACTTCTCGACGAGGCCGGAGTTGCTCTCGTACCAGAACGGACGCTCCCAGCCGGCGGTCTCGTAGAACTCGGCGCCCAGTGCCTTCTGACGCTCGTAGTACGGCGAGAGACGCACATTGCGGTTGGACTCCCACTGCTCGCCGGGGTGGACGATGCCGTAGGTCTTGTTGAAGCCTTCGCCGGTGCGCCCCTTGATGTGCTGACGCGTCTTCTGGTGGTCGTAGAACCGCGCGATGTCGGACGCGTGCAGGTCGATCTCGCTCTCGCCCAGAACCATCCACTCGGCGACCGAGCGTCCGATGCCAGGGCCTTCCTTGATCCAGACGGCGGAGACCGACCAGAGGTTCTTCACCTCAGGTGTCTCACCGAGGAGTGGCATTCCGTCCGGAGTGAGCGACAGCAAGCCGTTGATGGCGTACTTCTGGCCGACCGTCTCGTCGCCGACGATCTCGGGCATGAGCTCGAGCGCCTGCTCGTACTGCAACTCGAAGTCATCGGGTGTGAAGGGGAACTCAGTTGGTGAGAGCTGAGCCTCTTCAACCGACGGCAGATCCTCGGGGTCGTACAGGATCGCGCGGTGGGCGTACGACCCGATCTCCAGGCCGTTGCCGTGCTGGCGCTCGTACATGTTGGTGTCCATGTCGCGCACGATCGGGTGCTCGATGTCGCCCTTGGCGCCGGCAAACCGCGGTACCGGACCGACGTCGATCATCTGGTGCACCGCAGGCGTGAGCGGAATGGACGCCCCGGCCATCTTCGCCAGTCGCGGGCCCCACAGGCCGCAGGCGATGACGACGTAGTCGGCCTCGATGGTCCCGTTCGTCGTGACGACGGCCTTGATCTGACCGTTCTCGACGACGAGGTCCAGCACCTCGGTGTTCGGGAAGCTCTGGAGCGCACCCATCTCCTGAGCTTTCTCGCGCATGATCGTGCCGGCGCGCAGTGAGTCGACGACTCCAACGCCAGGGGTGTAGAAGCCACCGAGAATCACGCTCGGGTCCATGTACGGGACGAGCTCGACACACTCTTCGGGCGTGAGCATCTTGCAGCCCTCGATGCCGAACGCCTTGGACGACTGCATGCGCCGGTGCAGCTCTTGCATGCGCTCCTCGGTGCGAGCGACCTCGATGCCACCGGACTCGGTGAAGACACCCATCTCCTTGTACTGGCGGACACTGTCAGCGGTCAGCAGCGTCATCTCCTTGTTGTGGTCAACAGGGAAGATGAAGTTGGACGCGTGACCGGTCGAGCCGCCGGGGTTGGGCAGGGGGCCTTTGTCGATCTGCACCAGGTCGGTCCAGCCCAGTCGGGCCAGGTGGTACGACATGGAGTTGCCGACGATGCCGGCACCGATGATGACGGCCTTCGCCCGCGCGGGGAGGGTGCTCATGTCGGCGTCCCTTCGTGTTCATCTCGTTCGTTGTGCGGTTGGTTGTGTGTTGCGGGTGCTACAGCGATCGACGGATTGCTCCTTCGAACCCGTCGACGTGCTTCTTCATGGCTGCGGCAGCGCGTTCGGGATCGCTGTCGCGGATGGCTTCGAGGATGGCGCGGTGCTCGAGCACAGCGTTCTCGAGATGGCTCACCTTGTCGAGTGCAAGGAACCAGATGCGGAGGGCGTGCATGTAGTGCTCGTCGAGCACCGACTCGAGAAACGCGTTGTGCGCCGAGTGGT
>DASUFV010000122.1:0-9736 GCA_036274415.1 Actinomycetes bacterium | reverse complement strand
CAACCATGACGCCACCTTCCCAGCCTTGATGCCGATGTTGTGGGCACCTTCCTGGCTCCGAAGCAGCAGCCAGAACACGACGATCGCGAACGCCAGACCACCAAGGCCCGCAAGGGCAACGAGGATCCGCCCGCCACCGCGGCCACCCTGAATGGCCACGATGGCGATAGCGAAGATGGGTAGACCAAGCTTTACGAAGTTGTTCCACACACCACTGAGCAGTAGTGACACGGAGCCGCGTGAACGCGAGAACCCCCAGGAGGAATACATCGAGTAGTTCATCGCGATCCCCATGGCGCCGCCCCCGGGGACCGTGTTTGACACTGCAGTCGACGACTCCGTGACGACGAAGGCCTGACGATAGGTGAGACCTGGCATGGTCGTGACCATGACGAAGGTGTAGGTCACCAAGTTCCAGAGCGCGGCGATGCCCAAAGTGACCAGCTCGACAGTGCTCATCGAGTCGATGGACGACTTGATCTCCGAGACGCTGGTGAACTGCGGCAGGAAGTACCACGCCATCGCGATGACAAGTCCGATCGAGAACAGAGCGGACGCCACCTGCTTCCAGCGGGTCATGCTCGCTCCTATTCGGTCGGATCCAGCGACAGTCGGCCATCGCTGTGTTCGCTGACTTGGTCTGCCAGGTCAGGCCGCGTGACAAAGCCGAGCGCGTTGGAGATCTCGGTGACGGGCTCTGCTCGGCTTTCCCCATGAAGGTCGAAGGTGTAGACCACGCAACCCCCGTCGAAGGTGTAGATGCGCTCGCCACCGAAGCCGTTGGTGACTCGGTTGATTCGCTCGTACCGTTCGGTGCCAGGCTGGTCGCTTGCGATCTGTGAGGCTTCGTCGATCGAGCAACTTGGCCGCAGCGACACGATCAACGCCGAATACCCCTCACGATCGGAGTCGAATACAAACTCGGCCCAGCCGTTCCGCGCATTCAGGTGATTGAAGGTCCAGCCAACCGGAATGGAACGTACGCAGGGAATCATCTGAGCGCTTGGCACAGCCTGGGCCATGAGAACCAGGGCGCCGCTGGGTGCTGGCGAGGTATGAGTGCACTCGGGGATGCCCTCGACGTTCTGTTGAAGCGAGCACGCAGACAGGGGCCAAGCACATGCCACAACGAGAACGATCAACAAAGACACGAATCGCCTCTGAGATCGACGGACCATCACAGGGGACTTCCGAGCAGGGGTATGGCGATGGCGATCGTGAGGCCAGCAAGCGTGGCGGCGCCGATCAGCAGTCCGACTCGGCGCCAGCTCCACCGCTGGATGCGGATTGGCTTCGGTTTCGTTGGCGGCAGCTGACGGAACTCCTCGTGCAGCCGTCGACCTTGCTGCCGCATCATGCGTCTTAGTTGGGTGGGCATCGTGATTCCACGTGTGGCCGCGAATGCCTCTGCTATCTCGTCCTCGGTGAACACGAGCTTGGCGCGACCATAGACACGCTGAACGTCAGTGCGCAGTGCCAGAACGAGCATCATGTTCGCCAGGTCGACTGCTTGGCGCCACGGACTGGGGCGGACCTCTGCAAAGGCAGAGTCGATGAGGATGAGCTGACCATTACGAACCAGCAAGTTCGCCGGCTTGATATCGCGGTGGGCCAAACCTGCGTCCCAGAGCTTCCGGACTATGAGCAGACCCTGGTCGATGATGTCATCGTCGACCTCGGAGTCGCCTATCTCCCGTGCACCGTCGAAGAATTGTGTGACGAGTAGGTACTCCCGCTCAGGTGTGATCTCGACGATTCCGTACGGCTCTGGGACGGGAAGCCCTGCCCCATAGAGCAGGCGCAGCAGGTAGTCCTCGTATTGCACCAGCCGCCGGACCGTGTTGAACGCCGACTCGTCTTCCAGCCGCCCGTAGAGCATCGTCCGCCCGAGCTTGTACCAGCGGTCCGAACGCAGGTGCGTGGCTGCGTACAGCTTGGAGAAGACGTAGCACTCCGAATCGGCTTCGACGCTGACTCGCAGTGGTGTCGAACCACCCGATCCCTCGAGCCCGAACGGTTGGACGTCCACCGCGAGCAGGCCGATCTGCTCTCTCAGCGCTCGTTTGATCGCTGCGCCTCGTTCACCGGTGACGTCCAGGTGGGCTTTTCGGCCCCGGTGGTAGGTGACAGGAAAGACGTCGTTGGGTGCGAACAGCCGGAACAGGGCCAGAGGAATCGCAACTCCGAGAATCACGCCGAACACGACATCGGTCGGGGTGTCCTGCGCTAGGTACAACCGAGAGACAGCGACAGCGGCCAGCACGACGGCACCGACGACTTTGCCGATCTGGCGTGGGCGGCCCCCAGGTACGAGCGCGTAAAGGACGTTCACGATCGTTGCGGCCAATACCGCCATGGGTGCCGACGGCATCGCAAAGCCATGCCAAGGGCCGAGGATTTCGATGTCGAGCGGCCTGGGTCGTTGGATGACTTGCGCTCCCGCCAGTGCCAGGTTCGACACGATCAGCATGGCGATGACCCACACGATGAGGTGTCGCCAACGGCGCCAGACAATCATGATGACCAAGCTGATCCACCATGCGATCACGAGCGCGGTAGAGCTCGCGAGCCAACCCACTACCAGCATCAAATCGGTGATCAGGGACATCCGGAGTTCTGACAACCACACGAGCACTTGGTGATCGACGACGTCCATCACGACGCCGGTGCGACTGGTGGTTGCCACTATGGCGCCGAAGGAAACGACAACGAGCGCGAGGGTCAACCAGTACTTGCCGGACTTGTTGAGCTTGCGCGGTAAGGGTGGGGGCTCGCCAGAAGGTCTGCGGTGTGGAAGTGCACGCGCGAAAGGCGGCGCTGAACGCGTGTCGCCTGCCCTGACGCCGGGAGTCGATGTCATCGACCTAACCAACCTAGACGTGGTGGTCAGTACCTTGGCATCCTAGGGATCCCGGTGACGAGGGCCAAGAGGCTGCGGTGGCAATGACCTTCACGAAGGATGTTGGAAGCCATCGACGCCACTCGAAGCAACTTCGTCGCCTTGTGTGTGCTCTGGGTTTGTTGCTCTTGGTCAGCTGTGCAGAGAAACCTGCGAGCGAACCTGCACCGTCTAACTCAGAAGCTTCTGTCCGTGTTGCCTCGTTTGACTTCAGCGAGAACCTCATTCTCGCGGAGATCTACGCCGAGGCCATTCGACGCGCTGGGATCCCGGTTGAACTGCTGCCCGAGCTAGGTACCCGAGAAGTGGTTGGTCCAGCGCTCGAGCAAGGGGAGGTCGACTTCGTTGTCGACTATCTCGGGAGCGCACTGGAAGCATCGGATCCTGGCAACCCAGCAACGCACGGTTCGCTGGAGCAGGCGCGGCAGGCGCTTGGTGCGGTGGTGGCCGAGAACGGAATTGTCGTCCTCGATCCTGCTGCTGCTCAGGATCAGAACGGTTTCGCGGTAACTCCCCGAATGGCCAAGAGGCTGTCTTCACCCGCAATCAGTGCGCTTGCGCCGCGGGCGCCGACATTGGTGTTCGGTGGTCCTCCGGAATGTGTCGACCGCACCTACTGCCTCATCGGCCTCGAATCGGTTTACGGCTTGCACTTTGAGCGAGTCGAAGTGATCGACACCCGCGCCGCCACGGCGGCCGCATTGCAGTCCGGTGAGATCGACGTAGGTTTGCTGGAGACGACTGATGCTCGACTTGCCGAGGGCAACCTCTTGTTGCTGAGGGACGACCATGGCCTCCAGCCGCGAGAGAATGTCACTCCATTGGCCAGGCAATCGGTCATCGACGAGTACGGCCAGAAGTTCGTCGAGGCGGTGAATGCCGTAACCACGCGGCTCACCACTTCTGCGTTGGCCGACCTGAATCGTCAGGTCGAGATCGAGGGAGGCACACCCGCAGAAGTTGCCGCCCAGTGGCTCGACTCTTGACCAGCAGATGCGCCCATGACAGGAGAAGGTTCGATGTCTCTCACCCGGGTTCACAACTTCGCCATCTCCCTGGATGGCTTTGGCACGGGAGAGCCACAGTCGGCAGAGGCGCCCTTTGGGCACGCCGGCGAGCGACTCCACGGGTGGATGTTCGCAACGAGGTTCTGGGGGAAGTCACAGGGCACAGTCGGCGTGGACAACGCATTCGCTGAACGTCACGAGCCGGGCATCGGTGCGGAGATCATGGGCTCGAACAAGTTCGGGCCGCCTGGATGGCAGGACGACCCGGAATGGCGGGGTTGGTGGGGTCCGAACCCACCGTTTCACACACCCACCTTCGTTCTGACGCACAGGCCGCGCGAACCCCTGGAGATGGAAGGGGGCACCACGTTCTACTTTCTCGAGGCCTCACCAGCGGAGGCACTCCGGGTCGCCAGCGACGCAGCCGGCGGCCAGGATGTACGCCTCGGTGGCGGCGCCACGGTCATACGCGACTTCGTTGCTGCGGGGCTGGTCGACTTCATGCATCTGGTTCAGGTTCCGATCGTTCTTGGTCGCGGCGTCCGCGTCTGGGATGGCCTCGAAGCACTCGAGAATCGCTATGACATCGAGGCCGTTTCGGCGCCAAGCGGCGTGACGCACTTGACCTTCACAGCCCGGAGTCGATGAGCGCGGCGCCCGACTTATGGTGGTGAGGTGGTTGGCGGGTTTGTGCGTGCGATGGCGGCAGGGCTTTCTGCCGGCTTGTTGATCTCGTGCGATGCGTCGTCGCCTGACGCGGGGGACAACGAGGCTGCTCCGGCTTCAGCAACCATGGGCTCCGACCGTGAGTCGCCGGCACCTTCGCAGGAGAAGTTCAGGGATCCGCAACCGCGCTACAGCGACGGCTCGCCTCAGCGCGCCAAACTGAGCATTCCCGCGTTGGGGCTTCGCAACCTGACTGTCGTTCCCTACGTCGGTAAGACCGACGACGCTCGCGGCACTCGCATTCAGAACCGCGGGCTCGCTGCAAACCCCCACGGGCCAGACGGCGGCGTCGGGCCCGGCGGCATCGGCAACTACCAGGTCACGGCGCACCGGCTCTCTTCGACTCAGGCCTTCCTGAACCTGCCGGAACTTCGAAGCGGACACCGAGCCATTGCCGTGGCAAAGGGCATCCGATACGTGTACGAGATCCGCGACACTCGCCGAACGTCTTTCAGGTCAGACCGGTCGCTGGCAAAGCAGCGAGCAGCTGTTCCGGGAAAGCCAGGTGTGCCTGCTCGGCGCGGGTATCTCACGCTCTCGACGTGTGCCACTCCGGAGGATCACGCCCGAGGGAACTTCTGGTCCGATGCGTTCGGAAATCCCGAGCACCGCATCGACAAGATCGGAGTCCTCGTCCGGAGCGAGCCGGTCAAGAGGTCCTGAGCACCCAACGCACCTCGCCGTCGACGAGGTCGGCTGTCGGCTGCATGCCGACTGCTCGCGCAATGGCGGCGGACGCCGCATGGTCGGGGTGAACATGCGCTTCCTGGCGCACTGCGCCTTGAGCCAGCAGCCAGGCACTCAGTGCCTTGGCCGCTTCTTTCGCCGTACCCTGCCCCTGCCAAGGGGTGCCAACTGTCCAGGCAAACGCGGCGACCATTCCTTCCGGCCGTTGCGTGAGCGTTGCTTGAACCGTCCCGACTACTTGTTGTGATGCGGCATCACGAAGGACCCAGTTCAACCATCCCTCCGAGCCGTCGGGCGACTGACCAACGACCTGGATCGCAAACCGGCTCCGCAACTCTTCGGCCGTTGCCGGCTCACCACCGATGTACGCGTGAAGCTCGGGATCGTCGAGTGCTGAGGCGACCTCGTCCGCATGATCGACCCGTAACGGCTCCATCACCAGCGACGAGGAGTAGATGACCTCAGCACTCGGCCAAACGGCGTTCACAGCCATCGTGCGAACGTAACAGCATGCGGTGGTGGAGTCGGTTCGACAGCGTTACCGTGCAAGCAACGTCCTTGCCGTTGGGCGGTCTAGGAGGCACGATGCCGGTCGACCTCAACCACACCATCGTCCATTGCAGCGACCAGCAGGCGTCAGCTCAGTTCTTGACGGACGTCATGGGTCTGCCACCACCGTCGAGCTTTGGACCTTTCACTGTCGTTCAGGTCGCGAACGGCGTTTCCCTCGACTACTCGGAGGGGGAGGTCCTGCAGCGGCAGCACTACGCGTTTCTGGTCGGCGAGGACGAGTTCGACGCGATTCATCAACGAATCGTCGAGCGCGAGCTGCCGTACTGGGCCGATCCCGGCCGCACTCGCCCACAGGAGATCAACACGAACGACGGCGGCCGCGGTCTCTACTGGCTTGACCCCGATGGGCACATCCTGGAGATCCTCACTGTTCCCTATGGCGGCTGGCCTGACGGTCGAAGAACGAGATGATGCGGTCCATCGACTCGTAGAAGTGCGGAATGAAGGCGTGCTCGTCGCGATACCACACGAGACGTGAGTTGACGCCTGCGTCCACCAGCGCGCGTTGTGTTGCCTTGGCCCATGGCGGGGGGCAGGTCGTGTCCAGACGTCCGTGCACGAGCAGGACGGGCTCGGTGATGCGGTCGAAGTACGGTCGTGACGAGTTCTGACGCCAGAAGCCCGGGTTCTCCTCTGGCGTGCCGTGGCGGCGGGCCAAGCGGTCCCGCAAGGCGGAGTCCTCTGGATCGGGACGGATGAACTGGTCGTAGTTGTCGGCTTCCATGGATGAGACCGACGAGTACGCGACTGCTGCTCGGGTGAGTCCTGGCTCCGCAACAAGTGCCTTGAGGACGACGCCACCACCCATCGACCTGCCGAAGATGAAGATGTTGTCGTCTTCAACTGGAACGTTGCTGGACGCGCGGAGCGCCTTCACCGCATTGATCACATCCGCGCTGTAGCCCAACCGCATCCGCACTTGGTACAGAGGATCGTTGTCAGACCCGGCGTGGTTGCGGTAGTCGACGTGCAGTGCGATGTAGTCGCGTGTCGCCAAGTAGTCACGCTCACGCTCCATTCCTTGTCCGCGGACATAGACGGCTGGATCGATGTACCCGTGGGCAAGAACCACCGCCGGGAATGGACCGTTTCCGTTGGGGATGTTCAGAACGCCAGTGATCCGGTACGACTCGACACCCTGACGTGTCGTGTCACGACTTCGATAGTTGACGTCATAGGACGTGTACTCCGATGTTTGACTGCGAACAGCTCCGATGCGCAGCCGATCGCCACGAAGCTTCTGTTCAGCAAGTCCAAGCACCGAAATCGGCGGCGCGGGGTCTTCGGCGTCGTCATCGTCAGTTTCGGTGCTAAATCCTTCAGACGGTGACCGTGATGGCGCCGAACTCGAGGGCGTCGATGTGCTGACTGGATCGCCTGACGACGCCACATCGTTGTCACTGCACCCTGCCAGCAGCAACACACTGGCTGCGGCAGCGGCAAGAATCCGAGCCATGGAACCAGTGTGACGCTCGAGCTAGCGACTGGCATTTCCTTCAGTGCTGAGTAGCACGACGACCGCGTTGTCCGCGAGGTCCAGAACCTCTCGGCGCTCGGCGTCCGAGACCACCGCGCGCACTCCCGCCAGGGTCGCTGCTCCGCTGGGTCCGGAGGAGACTCCGATTCGAGCCAAGTCACTGAGGGCGCGCATCGCGTCCTCATCGGTCACCGCCACTGCGGCATCGCAACCGGACGACAGCACTGGCCACGCAGTGACGGACACGCTGCCGCAGTTGAGGCCAGCCATGACCGTTCGTGCGGTTGGAACGGTCACCGGCTTCCCGGTGATCAGACTCGCGAGCAGGCAGGAGGCGGTGTCAGGCTCGACTGACAGCACCCTCGTGTACCTCTGGGTCCGCCGACCTTCCGCCCGATAGTGGCGAACCACAGCTTCGGCGAGTGACCCAACGCCGACTGGCACCGCAATGAGGTCCGGCGAGCCACCGAGTTGTTCGTCAATCTCCTCGAGCAAGGTTTGATAGCCCTCCACGATCCAGGCGGGAACGTCCGAGTAGCCCTCCCAACCGGTGTCCTGAACGAGCGCATGGCCAGGCTGCTGCGCAAAGATCGCCGCTCGTCGCACTGCCTCGTCGTAGTCCCCGTCGATTCGGACAACCGTCGCACCCTCGTCCGCGATCAGCTGCGTGCTCTCCGGCGTCACAAACTCGGGCACGAAGATCGTTGCTGCCACGCCCATATGTGCAGCCATGCGAGCGACGGCTCGACCGTGGTTGCCATCCGTGGCGGTAACGAGGGTTGAGCCGGGCTGGCCCTGCAGAACGCGGTGGCAGGCCCACGAGGCACCCAGCACCTTGAACGCCGGGAGACCCAGCCGTGACGACTCGTCCTTGACGAGGACGCTTCCGACGGCAAGCTCGCTCGCAAGTTGGGGAACGGACACCAGCTGGGTCGGCTCGTAACCAGACAATGACTTGTGGAACGCTCGCGCTTCGCCGCCGGCTGCAGGTATAGCCCACTCAAGGGGCTTGGCGGCGCAGTACCACGTCGACATGCGTTCATCGTTGCGCCGAGTCCAGCGCACTTCAACGGCAGTACCCACCTGGTTAGGGTGCAATCACGCGAGATGACGGAGTGAGCCCCATGCACCACGATCGGATCGAAGCGTTTCGCAACCTGCACTCCTCCGGTTGCTTCGTGATGCCCAATCCATGGGACGTCGGCAGTGCGCAGGCCCTGGAGCAACTCGGGTTCAAGGCATTGGCGACAACGAGTGCTGGGTTCGCCTGGACCCTGGGTCGCGCGGACGACGCTGTGGACGTGGAACCTGTCCTCGAGCACCTTCGGGCGGTCGTCGACGCTGTCACGGTGCCGGTCAACGCCGACTTCCAAGGGGGGTTTGCGATCGACCCGGATCACGTCGCGACCAACGTGAAGAGGGCGGTGGATACCGGGATCGCGGGGTTGTCGATCGAGGATTGGTCAGGTAGCGACGCAGAGCCCCTGCTCGAACTCGACCTGGCAGTGCGACGTATCGAGGCAGCGCGACGAGCGATCGATGAAACCGGTACGCAGGTGGTGCTGACGGGCCGTACCGAGGGCTTCGTGAGGGGGCGACCAGACATCGACGAGGCGACGCTGCGTCTGAGGGCGTACGCCGAAGCTGGTGCGGATTGCCTCTACGCTCCGAGGATCGAGACGGCCGAGCAGGTCGCGGCAGTGGTCTCCGCCGTGTCACCCAAGCCGGTGAACCTGTTGATCAACTCTCCGTTCATGACGGTCGAGCAAGCGACCCAAATGGGCGTTCGTCGAGTCAGCGTCGGGGGCACGCTGGCACGCGTTGCGTGGCAAGGATTTCTGCGAGCGGCCCAGGAAATCGCCGACACTGGCTCGTTCTCGCACTTCGACCAGCTCCCGAACGTCGACGCATTGTTTAGCCGGTAGCCAGCCGGGCACGATGAGCAGATGGAGATCACGCGAAGCGTTGTCGTCTTCGACGCCGCAGACATGGACGCCGAGAGTTCCTTCTGGGCAGGGCTCCTGGGCGGCACGGTCGACAAGGACGACGACTGGCACAGCATCAGCATTGACGGTGATTGGCGGCTCGCCGTCCAACTGGCGCCTGATCATGTCCCTCCCGAATGGCCGGACGGCACCCCGCAGCAGATCCACCTCGACCTTTGGGTCGATGACCTCGACGAAGCGCATGAGAAGGCGATCTCGCTGGGTGCCCGGCTGCTGCAACCGGCGGAGGACCTGGACGCCGAAGAGGGTTTCCAGGTGTACGCCGATCCTGCGGGTCATCCGTTCTGCTTCTGCTGGCACTGACGGGCCATGGACGACTGCGAATTCGTGAGTAGGGTCGTCCGACATGCGGAGGACGAAC
>DASUFV010000121.1:0-2293 GCA_036274415.1 Actinomycetes bacterium | reverse complement strand
GTAGTGATCCTCGATGAAGCCACCGCGCATCTGGACAGCGAGTCAGAACGGTACGTCCAGGAGGCTCTCGACTCAGCCCTGCTCGGACGTACCTCGCTGGTGATCGCCCACCGACTGTCGACTGTGCGGGCCGCAGACGAGATCCTGGTCGTCGATGACGGCCGCATCATCGAGCGCGGAAACCATGAGGCCTTGCTCGCATACGGCGGCCTCTATGCCGATCTCCATCGCACCCAACTGGCGCCACAGCCCTGAGCGCCAGCACTCGCGTCAGCTCAGGTCCGGTCGACTCAGATGGACCGCCTGGCACCGCCGTCGACCGGAATCATCGCGCCCGTGAGGTACGACGCGGCAGCAGAGAGGACGAACGCGGCCACTGTGCCGAACTCGATCGGGTCGCCATAGCGACCGAGCGGGATGGCCGCCTCTCTCCGACGCCGGGCTGAGTCCCCACGCCCGGCCTTGGAGTCGAGTTCGCGCGTGCGGTCGGTGTTGATCGATCCGGGCAAGAGCCCGTTGACCCTGATGGCCCGAGGAGCCAGCTCGTCAGCCAGATCTTTGACGATCCCCGCGATGCCTGGCCGAAGGCCGTTCGACACCGAGAGACCGGGGATGGGTTCACGTGCTGAACTGCTGAGGACAAATGCCATGGCACCGCCGTCGTCCATGGTCGCGGCGAGCGCGCGAGCTGTGCGCAGCGGTCCCAGGAAGACCGACTCGAACGCCGCGCGCCACACATCGTCTCCGGTTTCGAGCACCGTTCCGGCCGGCGGACCGCCGCACGACAGCAGGGCGCCGTCGACGCGTCCGAATCGCGCAACTGCCGCTGCGATGAGTCGTTCCTCGGCTCCGACTTCGGTGAGATCGGTCGGTACGCCGAGGGCTCGGTCTGAACCGCCGAGGGCGTTGACCGCCTCGCTCAGGTGGTCGCTGTTTCGGGCAGCGAGAACAACCTGGGCACCTTCGCTCACGAGCACTTCAGCGGTCGCCCGTCCCAGCCCGCGGCTGCCTCCAGTCACGACGAAGACGCGGCCCTGCAGACCGAGATCCATGGGGTCCTTCCTTCATCGCGTGGCAGGCATGAGCCTAGCCGCGGCGGTGGCGCCCGAGCCTTATCGCGGCGACGTACCGACGGGTGTGTCGTCTCCCTGGGACGGACTCATCGCATGGGCTTCACGACGCAGCAACAGGACGAAGCCGACGAGGGCAATGGCGATGAAGGACCACCATTGGAAGGCGTAGAAGAGGTGCGGACCCATGCCCAGGTCGGCCGCCTCGGGAAGCTCCAGCTCTTCTGGAGCAGGAGGAGTTTGTTCGACCAACTCCCCGTATGCCGCGTAGACCGGAGGCGGGAGCGGTTCGGGGTAGTCGTTGGGGTTGACCTCGTAGATCTGTCCGTCAGGGGCGTCGCGGTCGGTGTCGTCCTGCGGGGCGCGCAGCCTCACGACCACGTCGACCGGCGCAGCTGGTGGGCTCACATCTGCTTCGGGTGCATTGACGTCGGTGCGTGAAAAGGGAACGAACCCACGGTCGACGAGCAACGTCCCACCGGTGTCCAGCTGAAGGGGTGTGATGACAGCGAATCCAGCGCGACCGGACGGGTTGCGTTGCAGCATCTGTCCATCGGCCACGTACTGTCCCGATGCGGTGGCCTCGCGGTACTCCGCCCCCGCAGGCAAAGAATCAGGATCATCCATGAGTTCGGTCAGAGGACTGGGCGGCTGATCCTGCGCGGCATGGATGGCGGCGTTGTGCGCCGAGCGATCTTGATGACGGTGCCACTGCCAGGTGCCCAGCCAGTAGAACAGGACGCAGAGCCCAAGCGTGAGGGCGAGGAACCCCAGCCACCGCGGCTGCCGGAGGAGCGAGACCACCTACCGAAGGTAGCCTGGGGGAGTGCTGGTGGACGCATTCGGGCGAGTCGCAACCGACCTTCGGGTATCGGTGACCGATCGCTGCAACCTGCGCTGCACCTACTGCATGCCCCCGGAGGGGCTGGACTGGATCCCAGGCGATGACCTGCTGTCGGCCGACGAGTTGGTTCGTCTGGTCCGGCTAGCGGTGTCCGAGGGTGTGCGTGAGGTGCGTTTCACCGGTGGTGAACCATTGGTGCGGCCCGATCTCGAGCAGATCGTCGCCGGAGTGGCGCAGCTTCCCGAACCACCGTCGATCTCGTTGACCACCAACGGCATCGGCTTGACCGATCGCGCGGCATCCCTTCGGGCAGCAGGTCTCAAACGCATCAACGTGTCACTCGACACGCTCGATCGCGAACGGTTCAAGACCCTCACTC
>DASUFV010000120.1:0-7921 GCA_036274415.1 Actinomycetes bacterium | reverse complement strand
TGATGGCCCACTCCCCATATCGCGGACGCTGCTGCCGCAGGAACCCGGAAGTCCCTGCGGCCGCAGCCCGCTTGTCGACCTGGAGCGTCACTCGATCACAACCCGGCTGCTGACTGCAGATCCGCCAACTCGGACTCGAGGGTGCTCTTTTGGTCGTCACTCAGCGGGATGTACTGAGCAGCCTCTGCGATCGTTGCGTCGTTCTCGACGTAGAACTCCACGAACGCCGCGAGTGCCTCGTTGTCGCTCACCGACGCGACACTCGGATAGATGAACAGCGGACGCCCCAATGGCGTGTACGTGCCGCCTTGCACTGTGTCAGTGCTTGGTGCCACGCATCCGTCGCCGGAGTCGATCTCGACCGCCTTGAGCTTGTCGGTGTTCTGCTCGTAGTAGGTGAAGCCCAGGTAGCCGAGACCGCCCTCACTTCCCGCCACACCTTCCACGATGATGTTGTCGTCCTCACTGGGCGTGAAGTCGGCACGACTCGCCCCCTCTTCACCGTTGATCTCGTCGGTGAAGTAGTCGAAGGTTCCCGAGTCGGTTCCAGGGCCGTACAGGTCGAGTGGCACGTCTGGGAACGCGGGGTCGACCTGGCTCCAATTGGTCACGGTCTCTTCGGCCTTGGGTTCCCAGATCTTCTTGAGCTGTTCTGTCGTGAGGCAACGTGCCCAGTCGTTGCTCGTCGGCACGATCACGGTCAGCGCATCGTTCGCGACGATCATCTCCTGGTACTCGACGCCGTTCGCTTTGCACTTTGGTGCCTCTTCGGCGTCGTCGATCGGACGCGAGGCGTCGTTCATGTCGGTTTCTCCCGCGCAGAACTTCTCAAAGCCCCCGCCGGTGCCCGATTCTCCGACGCTGATTCGGACATCGGGGTTGTCCTCGTTGAACAGTTCGCTGGCCGCTGCGGTGAGCGGACCGACAGTGCTCGAGCCGTCCGCAGTAATGGTGCCGCTCAGTCCTGATCCCTCTTCGTTGTTTCCTCCGCATGCCACCAGCATGAGAACAACGGGTACGACGGAGACAAGTGGAACGATGACCCGGCGCAGTGACGTGCGCTTCACGGTGTGAACCTTTCGTCGGTAACAACTGTCGCGGGGACGCTAGGCAGATGGCGTGAAGGGTCGGAGTCGATTCGGTTAACGGGTTGTTGCTCCAGCGCGTCGAGTGTCGAAAACATCCGTGGACGATCGACGACCACGTGGTGAACACCAGGTGAATACCCCAGAGCGCAGGTGAACACACTTCTCGGGAGGGCCTAGCGGGTGTGGTGTTCCACGGCCAGCGTCGAGGGACGTCCGTCGTGCTCGTCTTGGTGCACATGAAGCACTGTCATGGACGCCGTGGGCACGGTGTCCGGAAGCGGCAGCTCCCACGGGTCGGCTACCGGAACGGCCGGACACAGCTCGACGACCCGGTCGACGAGCTGCGGCAAGAAGGGACGGTGGCCGCACAGCACTGCTGGGTCATCTGAACGCCACGCCTCGGCAACCAGTTCACCGAGTCGCTCGAACGCCGGAGCCGGATCGTTTCGAAAGTTCTCCTCGGTGAACGTCGGCTCGGCGACCAGCGGCACTCCGACGGTGAGCGCGTACGGCCGCACCGTGTCGGTGCATCGTCGGGCCGCCGACGTGTGTACCCGTCGGACGCCGTAGGCGGCCAGCCGGGTGATCAGCGCGCTTGACTGCGCGACACCGTGCTCGTCGAGCGGCCGGTCAACGTCGTCACCTGACCACTCGGCGCGCTTCACCGCCGTGCCGTGCCGCAGCACGATGAAAGGCGTCCCTGCCGGGTCACCCGCAAGCTTCACGATGGCCGCGTCGTCCGGATGCGTCACCAACGCAGCGGCTTGGTCGACAGCGAGCCACCGCAGTTCGTCAACCTCTTCGCTCGGCTGGAACCCCTGGTCGGACTCCACCACCGCGCGCCAGTAATGGACCACCTTGGGGACGCCGTCGACCTCGTAGCGACGCTGTGGCAAGGGGCGCCGCAATGACACGACCACCCCGGTCTCTTCGAGCACCTCGCGCACCGCGGTCAAAGTGAGGTGCTCGTTGTCGTGCGCCTTTCCTTTTGGCAGCGACCAGTCGTCGTAACGGGGGCGGTGAACGACCAGCACCTCGAGTCCAGCCGCAGCTCGCCTCGTCACGAGACACCCGGCAGCGACGATCGGTGGCTCGCTCATTTCTTCGGCTCCATCCACGCCCGCCACTTCGAGTGCGAGACGCCTGGCCACGACTCGACGAAGCGTGCTCGGCATTGGGCGACCTGTTGTCGTTGCTGCGCGTAGAGAATGCCGAGGGCGAACGCCGATCGGGAACCTCGCGACGACGTTGCCAGTTGCTGCAAGAGCGCCGCAGCCATCGCGGCGTCCTGATGCTCACCCAGCAAATCGGTGACGGTCTCGAGCTGCTTCGCGAGCTTCTTCGCCGGGCTGCCGAAGACCGGGATGCATGCCTCGACGGTGTAGCGCGCTTTCTTGGCCAGGATGCGTGCCTTGTGCCAGTGCTCGTCGTGACCGTCCATCTCGTTGTGCAGCTTCTTGGCCCGTTTCGCGAGCTTGCGCCACCGTGCTTCGACCAGAGGGGGTAGCACCTTCATTGCTTTGCCCTCGGCGAGTGATGTGGTCGGGGGATCGGCGGACGCCGCGTGCAGCGTCTGCATCAGCCGGCGGTAGCGCTCGCTCTTCAACGCCTCGTCGATGCTGGCGTTGGCCTCGTCCAACTCGGCATCGAGCTGCTTCTGTATCGCCACCAGCGCCGCTGCCGCATCTACCTCCGCCGGCAGCGTACGAACCGCGTCCACCAAGCGTTGCTCGAGCACCTCGCGGTCTCGCGACTGACCCATGACTGATGCGATCCAGTCGAGCTCTTCCCTCAGGTGGCGTGCCCACTCCTCGTCGACCAGAGGCAGAAACGCTTGCAGCACACTGCGCAAGCGGCGTGCGGCCACGCGGTACTGATGCACGGCGTCGGGGAGTTGCCGTCGCACTCGCTGGTCCTGCTCGATGATCGCCGCCACCTGGGTGCGCACGTGGAAGGCCACCGCTGCGGAGGCAGGGTCTTTCGGCTTGGGTCGCGGGCCCGGATCGACGAGCGGCGGAAGCTCCACGTCGCCAACGAGGGCGCGGACGCCCTTGCTCTTGGACGCCGATGGCGCGGCGCCGGCGTGCGTGAGGGCTTGCACGGTCGGTTCGAGCAGCTCCGGGGACGAGAGCACCTCGACCTCGAGCTCGCGATACTCAGCGCCTGCGTGTCGACCCTCGGTCACCGTCACCGTGTCATCGACCACTTCGACGGCGGAGGCACCCGAGGCGTCCGTCACCGTGAACGGCAAGCGACGGGTCAGTTGGGTGGCCAGCGGCCGAAGCTCCGCGCCGGCGGTGATGGCGATGAGCGAGTCCGAAAGGGCGGTCGGCACCTGGCCAGGAGGTCCGGCCCGCAGAGGAAGCGTGACTTCGTGGCGTCCGTCGCCGTTCAGCTCGTCGGGCGGCAGTTTGAGGTGCCAGCCGGCGTCATTGCCTCCGGTGCGGCGGCGCAGCGTGATGCGCGCACGCGCCAAGCGGTAGTCGTCGGTGTCGTAATACACGGCGGTGAGTTTGCGCACCGGTTCGCGCTTGACGGTGCCAAGTGATTGCAGCGTTGATGCGAGATCGTCAGCGGACAGATCGTCGGGCGCGGTGAGTTTACGTTCGCGCTCGAGTGACGATGTCGGCTCAGTCATCACATCACCGCCTCGCCATTACGCCGTCATCGCAGCGGCGCGCGCCGCGACTGTCGCTTGAGCGCGATGAGCTCGGCTTGCAGATCGTTCAACGGGTTGCCGTCGGCGTCCTTGCTGACCTTCTGCCACTCGCCATCTGGCATCAGGTGCCACGACATCGTCTGTGGGTCGAATCCGAGGTCGAGAAGGCGACCGAGGTAAGCGATGTGATGCTCGGCCAGGATGCTGACCAGCGCTTCGACGCGTCGATCGAGGTTGCGGTGCATGAGGTCAGCACTGCCGATCCAGACGTCCGGCTCGCCGTCGTTCTCGAACCAGTAGATGCGGGAGTGCTCGAGGAAGCGGCCCAAGATGCTGCGCACGCGGATCGTCTCGGACAACCCTTCGACGCCTGCGGTGATGCTGCAGGTACCCCGGACGAGGATGTCGATCGGCACGCCCGCCTGCGACGCGCGATACAGGGCATCGATCGTGCGCTCGTCGACGATCGAGTTCACCTTGAATCGAATGCGCGCAGGTCGCCCGGCCTTCGCGTGCTCCATCTCGCGTTCGATGCGCTCGATCAGCCCATCGCGCACCGAGTGCGGCGCCACGATCAGCCGCTGGTAGTCGGTCGTGAGCGCATACCCGGTGAGTACGTTGAACAGCTTGCTGACGTCGTCGCCGACGGCCGCGTTCGACGTGAGGAGGCCGAGGTCTTCGTAGAGCCGAGCGGTCTTGGGGTGGTAGTTGCCGGTGCCGATGTGGGTGTATCGACGCAGCACGCCGTCCTCGTCCTGTCGCACGACCATGCTCAGCTTGCTGTGCGTCTTCAGTCCGACGACGCCGTAGACGACGTGACACCCGGCCTGCTCGAGCTTGCGCGCCCAGCGAATGTTGGCCTGCTCGTCGAAGCGCGCCTTGATCTCGACGAGCACCAGAACCTGTTTGCCCGCCTCGGCAGCTTGGATGAGCGCGTGCACGATCGGAGAGTCACCGCTGGTGCGGTAGAGCGTCTGCTTGATGGCCAGGACATTCGGATCCTCTGCCGCTTCCTCGAGGAACGCCTGCACGCTGGTCGAGAACGAGTCATACGGGTGGTGCAGCAGGACGTCGCGCGTGCGCATCACGTCGAGGATCTCGGGTGCGTCGCTGGTCTCGACCTCGCTCAGCTCCGGAGACGTCATGGGAACAAACGGCGGGTACTGCAGCTCAGGACGGTCGAGGTTGGAGATCGCGCCGAGCCCGGTGAGGTCGAGCGGCCACGGAACCGAGATGACCTCGCTCTGGTGGACGTCGAGCTCTTCGATCAAGAGCTCGAGTACGTGGGGATCGATCGTCTCCTCGACCTCGAGCCGCACCGGTGGGCCGAATCGGCGTCGGGACAGTTCGCGTTCGAGGGCTTTGAGCAGGTTCTCGGCCTCGTCCTCTTCGACTTCGACGTCCTCGTTGCGCGTGACGCGGAACGTGTGCCGCTGCAGGATCTCCATGCCGGGAAACAGTCGGTCCAGATGCGCGGCGATGACGTCCTCGAGTGGCACGAACCGCTCACCGCTGTCCGTCGGCACGAACCGCGGCAGCGTGGGAGGCACTTTGACCCTCGCGAAGTGCTCCTGGCCGGTCGTCGGGTTGCGCACGACGACCGCGAGGTTGAGCGACAGCCCGGAGATGTACGGAAAGGGGTGCGCAGGGTCGACCGCGAGTGGCGTCAGCACGGCGAACACCTGGTCGTCGAAGAGCTGGCTCAGCGACTTCTGCTCGTCGTCGTCGAGGTCGCGCCAACGCACGATCTGGATGCCCTCGGCGGCAAGGATCGGTGCGAGGTCGCGATAGCACTGTGCGTGCCGAGCCTGTAGCGCGGCGGTGCGCTCGTGCACCCGCTTCATCAACTCACGCGGGGTGAGACCGGACGCCGCGCGCACCGCGATGCCGGCTGCGATCCGACGCTTCAACCCGGCAACCCTGACCATGTAGAACTCGTCGAGGTTGCTGGCGAAGATCGCGAGGAACCTGGCGCGCTCCAGCGGCGGCACCGTCTCGTCCTCGGCCAGTTCGAGCACGCGCTGGTTGAAGGCCAGCCACGACAGCTCGCGGTCGGCGAAGCGATCGGGAGGTAGGGGCCGGGACGTCAGGTCGTCCGGGACGTCGGGGGTCACCTCAGCTGCCACGGCTCTCCCTCCGACGTCCTGCCACGGGCGGCCACACCCGGGCCACAACGGGCCACACCGGGCGATGCGGCCACTCCTATGGTGACAGCCCGCGACCAAGCCGTCACATGCGAAGGTTTCAATTCACTCGGACGCGACCGCTCCTTCGCCTGGGATCAAGGCCCCGGCCCGAGGACGCCGGACTAGGCGGCCGGCGGCAGTCCCGGCGAGCGGTACTGCACGTCGGAGTCCCAGTGGGTGAACCCGAGCCGCTCGTACGCGGCGATCGCGGGGCGGTTGTCGGCGTCCACGTAGAGCATCGCCTCGAGCAGGCCGAGCGCCCTCAGGTGCCGCAGGCCGGTGAGGATCAGCGCGGTGCCGAGCCCCGTCCGGCGTTCGTCGGGGTGGACGCCGACCACGTAGACCTCACCGATCGGGTCATGACCGTGGCCGCCATGGCTGTGCAGGCCCTGGCCGTCGTGTTCGTGCACCACCATCGGGGACCTTTCGCTCCCGCCGTGCACCTTCGTCCAGTGGTAGCCGACGAGGCGTCCGTCGCGTTCGGCGAGGAAGAACCCGTCGGCGTCGAACCACGGCTCAGCCATCCGACGATGCAGGTCGTCCAGCGTGAGCGATCCCTGCTCGGGGTGATCGGCGAAGACCAGCGCGTTGAGCTCGACCCACGCCTCGTCGTCCTTGCCGGGGCCGAAGCCGCGAATGTCGATGCCGTCGGGCACGGCGACAGGAGGCAGCGGAGCCGACAGCGAACGCCGCAGCTGACGTAGCTCGCGAATCTTGCGGTAGCCCATGGACGCGGCGAGCGCGGCAGCACCTGCGTTCTCTCCGTGCGACCAGAGTCGGAGGCGTCCGTCCGGAGTCTCGGCGCGTGCGGCGTCCACGAGCAAGCGTCCAAGACCCTGCCGCCGCCATGCGGGGTCGACGACGATCTCGGCGCTCGACCCGGCGACTTCGTCGGTGATGTCGAGGTGCACGAACCCGGCCAGCTGCGGCAGGTCGCCGGTCGCGTCGCCGTACGCGAGCAGGTGACGGATTCCGGGGTCGCCGCCGTGCCGGAGGTGGAGCGTGGAGTGCTCAGACAGCGGCCGGACGCCGTCGACCTCGGTGGCGCGCTCGACCAGCAGGGCGACCGCATCGGTCTCGTCATGGTCGAGCTTGCCCAGCACCTCGATGTGAAAGCCGCCACCCATGTATTGAGCGTAGGCGGTCGTCGAATCCCCTATTGCACCGCGAGGCTCGTCAGTGTCACGACCGTGTCGGTGGAGCTGGCCTGCTTTGTCCCAAGAGTCGTGATCACGACTGTGTGACGACTGTCGGACAAACCGGCGTACCCGAAGGTTTGGTTCGTGTATCCCGGTGCATAGAGGTCGCGCACCTCAACCACCGTGCCGTCAATCGTGACCCGCGCGTTTCCGTTGTTGGGGCCGACCAACGCAGTCCAGTCGACGCCGGTCCCGCGGAACGTGAGCGAGACCGAGGTTCCCTTGGTGTAGTTGTATGCGTAGGCACCCGGGAAGTTTGGCCACATCACGACGAGCTTCGGCGCGTTGATGGTCTTCCCGTTGGCAATCACACCGTCGATACCCACCAGCGTTCCGGTGCTGGCCGGGTCTTTCTCGCCCGTCACCGTCACCTCCACCTTGTAGGTGCCAGAGGAGAGGGCGCCGAGGCTGACACTCAGCGGTTGTGCTCGCCGCTTGTACGTGTTGACGACGAAGCTCGTCACGGACGACCCGTTTTTCGTCACGTCGACGGACGCGTGACCCTGTGCTGGCCCGCCCCACAGCACGACGCTTGGTGAGGACGACGACTGCAGCTTGATGGTCGCAGTGGCTGAGCTGCCCGCCGAACCGTCCCGGAAGTACGAGCCGCCGAGAGCCTTCGCGCTCTTGGCCCGTGCCCACTTGTACGCCACCGGGTAGTCGAAGGCCGTGAATGTCGTCTGCGCGCGCACCTGGTTCTCCGCCGGAGCCACGGCAAGACCACTCGTGTAGCCGACGACAGCCGAGGCCGACTCGTTGACGTTGATGTCGTAATACTCACCAGCGACG
>DASUFV010000119.1:0-2199 GCA_036274415.1 Actinomycetes bacterium | reverse complement strand
GGCGAAGCACCGGAGGCGTACGCCTGGTAGCCGGCGCTACACCAACGCCGCGATCAGCACGACCACCACGAACGCGATCAACACCAAAGGCACGAGCCACCGACGCGTCCGCGGATCCACCTCTGCAGCGTAGACACCGGCCTCGGTTCAACCGGCGAGCGGGAAGGTGTCGACGACGGTGTAGCGGCGATCGGCGCCGAGGACACTCTGCACGAGCGTGATCTCGGTGACCGTCCACTCGGCGGAGATCTCGGGGGCGGACGCCACGAGCGCTCGAAGATCGGCGCCGTGGCGGGAGCGGGCGAGGGTCACGTGCGGACGGAATCGTTCGTCGGCCACCTCGATGCCTGCACGGCGTGCCGCAGCCGTCGTCCGATCGGACAGGCGACGAAGCGCGGCCCGGTCACCGCCCACCTTGGCGTAGAGCACCCGCCGACCGAAGCGACCGAACCCGCCGATCGACAGGTCGAACGCGACTGTGCGGGACGCCGCTCGCGTCAGCCTCGGCGCGACATCGATTCCCACACCCTCGTCCACGTCACCAAGGAACGTCAGGGTCAGGTGCCAGCGTTCGGCGGCTTCCCATGTCAGGTCCGGTTCAACGCTCCGCAGGGTCTGGACGCCGGACTCCAGCGACGTACGCACGGCGTCGGGCAGCATCACGGCCACGAACGCTCTCACCGGCGTCCTTCCTTTCGTCGTCTATCGTCACACCGTGCCAGAGGAACCCCGGCGGGTTGCCCCGCTCGACGTGGACGCCGTTCGCACCGTCCAGGTCGGCACCGCACTATGGGCGGTCGCCCTCGTCGTGACCTTCGTCTTCCGCGACGAGCTGAAGGACGCCGATCGCGAGTGGTGGATCTGGGCGTGTATCGCCGGTTTCCTGCTCGGCCTCATCGGCATCGTCATCACCACCCGTCGTCGAGCACGGCTGGTGCGGCAGACGCGTCAGCGGTCGTAGAACCGCTCGATTCGCTCGCGCTCCGCATCGACATCGCCGGACAGTCTGGCCGCGAGCTCCCAGCGTCGATGCCACGCTCCCGACGCCCACGCCAACCCCCGAGCCAGCCCTTCCAGCGTGCACGCGTGCACCTCGCCTTCGTCGGTGACCCACCAGTCGACAGCGGTCCCGGCGACCTCCAACGTGTCGTGCTCGAAATACGTCGTCGTCGATGCCACCTCAAGACCCGCTGGGGCGGCCCGTACGTCGCCAGTGCCACGAACCGCTGAAGCCTCGCAGGCTGAGTCGTCAGAGACGTCGATGTCGAGCAGCTCGGCCAACGCCCGATCGCCCGGGACGAATGGCGCCTTCAACACCGCTGCGTGATGCGGAGCCGTCGCCACCAGCACATCGGCGGCTGGAACGACGTGCCACTCATCTCCCGAGACCGCACGTAGATGTGTCGGCGGGTCCATTTCGTCGGGTACGACGTCAACAGCGGCTATTGCGTCATAGAGCTCCTGCACCAGGTGGTCCGGTACATCCACCGATGGATCACCCATCGCCTGCAGCAGCTCGTCGACCCCCTCGGGATGCGCGAGCCATGCCTCGAGCGTGGTGTGGACTCCGAGCGCCTCGAGCAGCGCATGATCTGCCGCATGATCTGCCGCATGATCTGCACTGGGCGCTTCGACCTCGGGGAAGAACGGTTCGAGTCGGTCGTCGCCGGGCAGCCGCACGGCGATCGGTGGCTGCCCGTCGAACAACGGCGTCTCCGACAGCCACCACGCAGCTGGAGAGGGAACGGCGCGAATGCGCCCCGCGGCGTCCACGACCATCGCCGGCTCAACAACGGCCGGGCGGACATCGGGTGAGGACAAGAGGCTTAAGGTCGTGGCGGCGTCAGCGCCGTCGAGCAGCTCGAGGCCGCGCACAACACGTACTGACGTACCAAGCAGCTCACCGGGCGATTCAGCACCCAGCAGCATGGCAACGTCGTCACACCAGTCGGCTCCCTCGACCATCACGACGTCCCAGCGGTCCGGGTCGAGCGGCGACTCGCGAACCTCGACGACGGTGAGGTCACCAAGGACACCTAGTGCCAACCAACCGTCGCGGTTGTTGCTGGCCAGCTGCGCGTCGAGTAGCACGTCGTCATCCGCAACGGAGGCCAACCGCGTACCAGGCAGCACCGCGCGGGACGCGGGCACCCAGTTTCCGCTGTGAGTGACGACCGGTGTGATGCCGAGCTCGATCAG
>DASUFV010000118.1:0-4743 GCA_036274415.1 Actinomycetes bacterium | reverse complement strand
GCTCGTGCTGGGGTGCACGCACTACCCGCTCCTCGCTGGAGTCATCTCGTACGTCATGGGGTACGAGGTCACGCTCGTGTCGAGTGCGGACGAGACTGCGCGTGACGTCTACCGCGTGCTCGCCGAGCGCGGGTTGCTGCGTGATGAGACATTGCCGTTGCCGTCGCACCGGTTCCTCGCGACCGGAGACCCGGCGCCGTTCGCCGAGCTGGCGTCGCGGTTCGTCGGTCCGGAGGTGGGCGCGGTCGAGGCTGCGGGAGCCTTTGCGTGAGGCTGACTGTCGTCGGATGTTCCGGCAGCATCCCTGGCCCCGACAGCGGCGGCTCGTGCTACCTCCTCGAACACGACGGATTTCGGGTCGTCGTCGACATGGGCCATGGGTCAATCGGCGCCCTGCAGCGGCACACCGCGTTGGACGCCGTAGACGCCATCGTGCTCAGCCACCTGCACGCCGACCACTGCGTAGACCTGACGGCGTTTCACGTCGCTCACCGCTACGGGCCGTTCACCTTCACCGGGCCGGTTCCCCTCTACGGGCCGTCGGACTCCTTGGCGCGGGTGGCCGCGGCCGACGGCATGCGCTCGCCGGAGCCGCTGAACGACTCGTTCGACTTTCGAGACCTGGCGACCGCGGCGTCCATCGGTCCCTTCCGCGTCCGGGCGGAGCGTGTCGCTCACCCGGTCGAGGCGTACGCGATCCGCTTCGAGGTGAACGAGCGCACGCTGACGTACAGCGGCGACACGGCACCCTGCGCCGCATTGAACGAGCTTGCGCAGGACGTCGACCTGCTGCTGGCCGAGGCTTCGTTCGTCCATGGCGCCGACAACCCACCCAATCTGCACCTGACCGGACGCGAGGCCGGCGAGGCTGCGCGCGACTCCGGGGCACGGCGACTCGTCATCACGCACGTGCCTCCGTGGCACGACGCTGCGGCTGCTGCCGCCGAGGCGTCGGAGGTTTACGACGGCCCGATCACGACTGCGACCCCTGCGATGACGATCGACCTCGACGGATAGCCTCGGCACATGAATCGCGTCGATGGCCGTTCGGCCGACCAACTGCGTCCTGTCACGTTCACACGCGGATGGAGCGAACACCCCGAAGGCTCCGTGCTGGTCGAGTTCGGACGCACGCGCGTTCTGTGCACCGCATCACTCACTGAAGGCGTGCCGCGTTGGCGCAAGGGCAGTGGGCTCGGCTGGGTCACTGCCGAGTACGCGATGTTGCCGCGCTCGACGCACACCCGCAGCGACCGCGAGTCCGTGCGCGGCAAGATCGGTGGACGCACCCATGAGATCTCGCGCCTGATCGGTCGCGCCCTGCGGGCAGTCGTCGACCTCTCGGCGCTCGGCGAGAACTCGGTCGTGCTCGACTGCGACGTGCTGCAGGCCGATGGTGGCACGCGCACCGCGGCGATCACCGGTGCGTACGTGGCGCTGTCCGATGCCATCACGTGGGCCCAGAAGGAGGGCATCGTCAAGACCGACGCGTCCGCGCTGACTGGGTCCGTCGCTGCGGTATCGGTGGGCATCGTCAACGGCACGCCCGTGCTCGACCTCTGCTACGACGAGGACGTCACAGCCGAAACCGATATGAATGTCGTGTGCACCGGCGACGGCCGGTTCGTCGAGGTGCAGGGCACCGCCGAGGGTGTCCCGTTCGACCGGTCAGAGCTGGACGCGTTGCTCGACCTGGCGTCGAACGGCTGCCGTCAGCTCGCCGAGCTGCAGCAGGCAACGCTGCAGTCGTGAAGCGGCTCGTCCTTGCGACACACAACCCGCACAAGGTGCGCGAGCTACGCCGAATCCTGTCGGACGCCGGCGTCCAAATCGAGCTCGTCGGCACCGACGAGTACCCCGATCTGCCCGACGTTGCCGAGACCGGTACGACGTTCGCGGAGAACGCCCTCCTGAAGGCGCACGCGGTGGCGGCAGCGACCGGAGAACCGGCCGTCGCCGACGACTCCGGCCTCTGCGTCGACGTCCTCGGCGGAATGCCTGGTGTGTTCAGCGCGAGGTGGGCGGGTCGGCACGGTGACGATGAGGCCAACCTCCGACTGGTCCTGGCCCAGATCGCCGACGTCCCGGACGATCGCCGCGGTGCACACTTCGCCTGCGCTGCGGCGCTGGCGCTGCCCCAGGGCGGCGAGCATGTGTTTGAGGGACGCCTCACTGGCTCGCTCATTCGCGAGCCTCGGGGGTCGAACGGGTTCGGATACGACCCGATCTTCGTCCCCGATGGTGAGGTACGCACAACCGCAGAGATGTCTCCCGACGAGAAGGACGCCATCAGCCACCGAGGACGCGCGTTTCGGCGCCTTGCTCGCGAAATCGACTCGCTGCTCAGCCAGGACGGTTAAGCCGCGGAAACTGACAAACGCCGGACGCCGGATCAAGAAGCGTCCTACCCTCACGAGATCACGCATTCGAGGGGGATTCGATGAAGAAGACTGCGACCTTCATTGCAGCACTGGCACTCGTTGCCGCTAGCGGCGGCATAGCTGCGGCCGTCACTCTCGTTACTGATCCGAACAATCGACAGGAGCCTTTCAACAGGGGCATCAGCAACGTCAAGCAGCTCCTGCACGACATCCCAAACGATGAGCTCCACGTCCTGCGGAGTGAGTGCTTCATTGGAGTCGACCCGCTGCGCCAAGCAGTCCCCTCCTTCAACAACGCATCCGGTGTTTTCAGCGCCGCTCGGCTGGCTTGTCATCCTGACGAACTCAGATTCAGCGAGATTGAGTGGAAGTTCACGATGAATCGGTACCTACCCAAGCGGGGCATCACCGAAGTCGTTCTGGAGGACACCGACAGTAGGAAGTACAGCGTCAACCCGTGGGAGCCCCAGGGAGGCACGATGACTTTGGGTGAGTATCGCGTTCCTTGCGACGCCATCGTCTCCAAGCCCGGTGTCGCGCGTCCGGCGTCCATCACGCTTGAGGTCACTCTCTGGGACACCGAGGGTATGGACTGGGCCGGTCGGGTGGTGGATGTGGACAACATCGTGTGTCCGGTGAACAAGTGAACTGCTACACGAGTGCGGGTCTGCTGAGCTAGTTCAATCGGTGCGGAAGGGGGGACTCGAACCCCCACGCCCTAGGGCACAGAGACCTAAACTCTGCGTGTCTACCTGTTCCACCACTTCCGCCGACAGGCCGATCCTAGAGCGGGGACGGTGGGTCCCCTCAGGTGATGTCGAGCTCGCGAGCGAGCTTGGCGACGTGGCCCTTGGCCTTGACGTTGTACTGAGCCTGCTCAATCCGGCCCTTCTCGTCGATCACGAAGGTGGATCGGATCACGCCAACGACGGTCTTGCCATACAGCTGCTTCTCGCCGTAGGCGCCGTACTTTTCCATCGTGGCCTTGCTCGGGTCGGAGAGCAGCGTGAAGTTGAGCCCACCCTCGGCCCGGAACCGCGCGAGCTTGTCAGGGCTGTCCGGGGAGATGCCCAGCACGGTGTATCCGGCTGTCGTGAAGTCAGTCATCGCGGCGGTGAAGTCGCACGCCTGCGTGGTGCAGCCAGGGGTCATGGCGGCGGGGTAGAAGTACACGATCACCTTCTGCCCCTTGAAGTCGGACAGCCGCACGGTCTTTCCGGCGTCGTCCCTGAGGGTGAACGCAGGGGCACGGTCGCCCGGTGAGAGTCGGACGGCGTCTGTCATGGGGCGCTCCTGGATCGTGCGTGGTCAGCGGGCTGCTCGCTGGCGGGCTCGTCGATGCTGATTGAGCGGGTCAGCGAACGCCAACCTTGCCACGCGAGGACGACACAGAAGACCGCGGCCCCCGTGAGGACGATCATCGTTCCGGACGGCACCGCTGCGAAGTAGCTGAGGTACATGCCCGCGAGCCCGCAGGCGGCGCCGGTGAGCGTCGAGATCACCAACATTCGCTGGAACGAGTCGGTCACCATCCGAGCCACGACCGCCGGGATGACGAGCATCGCGGCAACCAGCGTCACACCGATGACGGTCAGCGTGGCGAGGATCGAGAGCGACAGAAGCAACATCAGCATCGCCTCGGTACGAGCCACGTTGACGCCGGACGCCGCGGCCACCTCGGGATCGAACGTGGTGAAGAGCAGCGACCGGTACCGCAGCACGACGAACGCCACGGTGGCGATCGTGACGCCAGTGAGCATGGCGATCTGGTCGAAGCTGATGCCGTAGATCGATCCGAACAGGGCGTTGTCGAACGACGGCCCGGTGCTGCCGAACTTTGTGAGCAGCGCAACGCCCAGCGCGAAGGACGCGGTCGTAATCACGCCGATCGCGGCGTCCGCGCCGATGCGGTGTTTGCGCGTGACCCAGTTGATCGACAGCGCCGAGGCGACACCCCACACGCCGGCACCGAGGTAGATGAACGACGTGCTCACCAGGGACGCGGCAGCGAAGCCGCCGAAGATCGCGTGCGAGAGGCCGTGACCGATGTAGCTCATGCCGCGCAGCGTGATGTAGACACCGATGAACCCGAGCAGTGCTCCGGACAGCGCCGCCACAGCGAGCCCCTTCTGGAAGAACTCGTACTGAAGCGGCGAAGTCAGTGAAGCCAGCACGGCCAGGTCGAATGTCATGACACTGCTCGAGCGCCTTGGAGGTGGTAGTCGTCTATGACCACTGGCATGCCGAGGTGTTGCAGCACCTCGAGACGCGCACCGAACGTCTGCTCGAGTACGTCAGGAGTGATGACGTCCTTGGGCGTTCCCTCGGCCACGATGCGTCCGTTGACGGTGACGAGATGCGG
>DASUFV010000117.1:0-8727 GCA_036274415.1 Actinomycetes bacterium | reverse complement strand
ATACCGGAACCCGAACAAACGCTCGGTGCGACTGCGCTCCCACACAAGCGGGTCGAAGGGGCAGAGCAGGGCGGCGCCACGCACCCAACGCGGAATGGCCGAGATGCCGGGGTCGATGTACGCAGGCTGCCGCCATCCTTCGACCTGAATGGGGAGGAGCTCTCCGGCATCGACGAGCTCGGCAATGCGCTCCTTGCATTCAGCCGCTGGGAGCCGAAAGTAGTCGCGTAGGTCTTTGGCCGTGGCAACGCCCATCGCGGACATCGAACGTCGCAGTAGCTCACGCTGGGCCTCCGCACGATCAGGCGTCGGAGTGCTGACCACTGACGCTGGCAGGACGCGGTCTGGCAAGTCGTACACCCGCTCGAACCCGCGCCGATCGGACGTGGTGATCTCGCCTGACCAGAACAAGAACTCCAGCGCCGCTTTGACGTCCGACCAGTCCCACCACGGACCCTTGCGCTGCGGCGCGTCCCGGTCATGACGCTGACTCAGCTCACCGGCGGTCAACGGACCTTCGACTGTGATGTCCTCGAGCAACCCTTTGAGCAGCTCCGGGCGCTCGGTGGCGACCCTTCGGATACCGCCCCACGCGCGATGCGCGGCGTCATCCATGCGCCATCTGAGCAGTGGTTGGACCTCGACCGGAATCAGGCTGGCTTCGTGCCCCCAGTACTCGAACAACACTCGTGGCTTGCGGTACGCGGCTCGGTCGAGCAGGCCACGCGGGTACGCCCCGACTCGGCTGAACATCGGCAGGTAGTGCGCCCTGGCGAGCACGTTGACCGAGTCGATCTGCAACAGCCCGGTGCGGCTCACTACTCGTCTAAGGGTCCTGAGGTCAGGGGTCCCTTTGGGCCGAGGATCGTTGAACCCTTGGGCGGCCAGCGCGATCCGACGGGCCTGCGCCGCAGACAGCGACTCGCGGGAGAGGGGCATGAGGCCCGAGGGTAACCAGGGGTGGTGACAGCGCCCGATCGAAGAGCGCTCAGGTGATCTCGAGCAGCTTTTCTCGCACGGCGTAGACCACAGCCTCCATCCGAGAGTGCAGCTGCAGCTTCTCGAGGATGTTGCGGATGTGGTTCTTCACCGTGTTCTCGGAGATGTAGAGCTCTCGGGCGATGTCGCGGTTGTTCAAACCGCGAGCGACCAGCTTGAGCACCTCGAGCTCGCGCTCGGTGAGGCGAGGTGTCGGCAACTGTTCGGTGCGCTCGTTGGACCGCTTGGCCATCAGCGCGAACTCGGTGAGCAGCTTGCTCGCCATCGCGGGGCTGATCAGCGACTGCCCGTCGTACACGGCGCGCACTGCGCTGGCGACCTCGTCGATCGAGATCTCCTTCAGCAAATAGCCCGTTGCGCCTGCCTTGATGGCTTCGTAGAGGTCGGCCTCTTCGTCGCTGATGGTGAGCATGATGATGCGCGCGCTCGGTGCGACCTCTTTGATCTGCACGCACGCTTCGATACCCGATCCTTTGGGCATGCGCACATCGAGAAGCACGACGTCGGGCAAGAGCTCAGCGGCCCGGTCGACCGCGGCGACCGCGTCACCAGCCTCACCAACGACCTCGATGTCGTCCTCTTGAGCGAGCACCATCTCGAGGCCGCGCCGAAAGAGGGCGTGGTCGTCAACGACGAGCACCCGTATCGGGTCGCCGCCCCTGGAACGCCCAAGTGTCGCCGGGGCTTCCCCCGTGCTGTCCGCGGTCACGTGGTCATGATGGCACGGAATGCCCCGTTCGGGTCACCCATTCGGGCTAGTTGCCCACCCGTTGGGACCAGGGGTTGTACCGAACTGGGCTAGCGCACGTGACCCGTGACAGCGAGAGGCTAAGAGGCTGACGCGTCGGCTTGAGCTCCGTCGAGCTCGAGGTGCAGGACGCCATAGTCGTAGCCCTTGCGTCGATAAACCACGCTGGGAGTGCCGGAGTCGGCGTCGTGGAACAAGAAGAAGTCGTGCCCGACGAGTTCCATCTCGTAGAGCGCTTGGTCGAGAGTCATCGCCGGCGCGCGGTGTGTCTTCTCGCGCACGATCAAGGGTCCGTCCTGAACCTCGCCCGTCGTCGGCTCCTCGCCGCCTTGCTCAGGTAGCGCGACTACCGCCGCGCTTTGCAACCGCTCCGCGAGCGCTCGACCCTGGCTGCGGCGGTGGTCGTGGCGGCGATCTGCCGCTCGGCGCATGCGTTCCACGAGGCGTCCATAGGCGATGTCGAGGGCGGCGAACTTCTCATCGGCCGCTGCCTCAGCGCGTACGACCGGTCCCTTGCCGTGACAGGTGATCTCGACGCGGACGGCCTGATCTGCCAATCGAGGGTTGGACTCCTGCGACACCTCGACGTCCACCCGATGGCACTTGCCGTCGTACCGTTCGATCTTCGCGAGTTTCTGCGATACGTGCTCACGGAAGCGGTCTGAAATCTCCATGTGACGCCCACGAACGACGATCTCCATAGTCGCGCCCCTTCCCGTCGGCCCACCGGCCCGTCACCGGCCCATCACGGCATCCATCACCGGCCCATCACTGGCACCGCCGACACCTGCACGCTATCGAAGCCGCAGGGTTGCTGCGAGGGCCATTCGACTCTCGACCGACGCGATCACCGAGGCCCCGGCGACCACCCAGCCAGCGGACGTCAGAGCCCGCACGGCTTCGTCGATCGTTGCCCCGCTCGTCACGATGTCATCGACCACCCACGCCACCGAAGCCGATCTCGACGGGCGCCGCGCCACCATCTGATTCTCGACATTGATCTTTCGCTGACCCACGCTCAACCCCGACTGGTCCGCAACCGCTGCCCTCCACCTCAGCGGGTTGGCAGTGGGCACACCCGCTATGGACGCAGCGGTACGGGCCAATCGCCTCGAGTGGTCGTGTCCGCGCGAACGGATACTCGCGCGCGTCGAGGGCACCGGCGTGAGGACCGCCTCGACCGACGTGGCCCGCGTGCCTGTGGCGGCGACCAACAACCGTGCGAGGGGCTTTCCCAGCGTCAGTTGTCCGTGCTCCTTATGAGTGACGATCGCGTCGCGAACTGCCCCGGCGTAGCGCGAACCAGCAGTGACCACGACACCGCCCGGTGTGTTTCGCACGTTCACGTCGACCGCCGATCGCAGACAACGCTCGCACCACACCACACCCGCACGACCACAGTTCAAGCACGAGAGCCCAGCGCTGAGCTCGATGAGGTTTCGGACCAACTCCACGACGTCAGCCTGCCGACGAGATGTGAGCGGCGCTGTGCACGTGCCAACGCCTGTGGACGCCGCTAGCCGGGATACGCCGGATCGTGTCCTTTGACGACCGGCGCCCAACCAGAGCTTCCGGCCCGTGAGATGCCTCCGTCGCCCTTGGTGTCGGCGAGCAGCGGAAGCCCTGGCGCACCCACAACGCTCGTGGCATCGACGAGCAGGTCGTTCGTTGCGGGCGTGACCGTCCGATCGAGGTCGACCAGCAAGGGTTCGGTCGGGCCACCCGACCTCGTGCCGAGGACGGCGAGGGTCGTCGCATCAGCCCATGACGCGTCCGTGACGTCGCGCAGCGTTGGCTCGACTGGTCGAAACGCTTCGACGCGGAGGCGATCTGGTCCTTCCACCACGCGCCCGAGCATCAGCTTCCCCCGGCCGTCCTCGCGCTTTTGATGGATCACGATCGCGACACGGGTCCCGTCAGCTGAGACTTGGAAGCTGGAGATCGTGCCAGGTGGCGTCCGCAGCGCTGCCTCGCGCCACCGTCCTTTCTCATTGACCGAGAGCGCCGGGCGGCGGCTCCCGACGTCCAGCGACCACATCCGGTTGCTGCCGTCGATGGTCATCGGCAACAGGCGGTTCCCGGTCCGCGCAATCGTCACACCGGGGTCTCCGAACGGTCGGGAGAGCAGGAGTTGCGTCCGGTCGGCGCTCAGCGCGGTCACGACGTCGCCTCCCCATGACTGTGAAGGCTCGATCACCGAGTACTGCCCCTCGCCGAGCGCGCCTTCCAGCGGTGCGCTCGCGTCCTCGTTGAGGGTATGGACGATGCCATTCCGAACGAACAGCGCTCCCAGGACCGGCCTCAGCGTGTCGGGCTCGTACTCCTGCCACGTGTCGGCCGTGAACTCCGACGGGGCGGATGACACCGGGAGCGGCTGGCCCTCCACCGTGATCTGGACGGCCGTCACCGACGACGACAGCTCGAGCAGCGTGGAGGTGATCTGCGCCGCAGCCATCTGAAGTGCCTCCCCCTGGGCCTCCAGAAACTGCGAAGAGAGATCGACCTGTGCCACCCCGTTCGTGACCGGTACCGACTCGACGACCAGCTTGGTGCCGTTGGGGATCAGCGACTCGACGGCGGGGGCGAGCCAGCGGGTGGGCCCGTTGAGCAATGTCTGGACGAGCGCCGTGGCGGCGCCCGACTGCACGACCGGTAGGTAGACCGGATCGGCAACGAGGAACGAACGTGCACCCTCACGTTGCGGATTCATGAAGTAGATGTTGTAGGCGCGGAAGGCGAGCGAAACCTCGATCCGATCCAACAACAGCCCTTGAGGGGCTCGAGAGATACGCCAGGAGTCCCCGTCCTTCTTCACCTGGAACGTACGGCTGATGTCGACGCCCCCACGAGGGGTGTACGCGCCGTCGGCCGCGATGCGCGCTGTCTGCTGAGCAAAGAGTTGGACCCGGTTGCCGTCAGCGACGAACCGCCGCCGTGGGTTGTCGTCGATGACCGTCACGCCAGCATTGGGATTCCACGCATCGGACGCGCGCGCCGTCATGAACCGACGCGCCACAGCGTGGTCGTCCTCGAAGCTCGCAGACGCGTCGAGGAATCCCTTCACGACCTCGATCGGCGACTGCCCTGCGACCGGTCCACGAGGGAGAACACGCACGGCAGGTTCGTCGTTGGTGTCTTGCACCTGGTCGCCACGTTCGACCGGGCCCGACGTCGGGATCTGCGCACAGCCAGCCAGAACACCCATGACGGCTAGCGCACTCAGCACGGCCAGCAAGGCCGGCGCTCGCCTACGCATCGGGAGACCCACGACGGACGCCGGTGCGGGCGCCTGCCCCGACCGACAGCGGCATGCGACGCCCCACGCTCGCATCGGCCGGCTCCAGCGGGATAGGTGAGGACGCGAGGTCCTGGCCGATCCGGCGGGGAAGCGTCAAACGGAAGTGCGCGCCGTCGCCGGGGGCTCCCCACGCCTGCAGCCATCCGCCGTGCAGTCGCGCGTCCTCGAGGGCGATGGGCAACCCAAGACCGGTGCCACCGATCGACCGCGCGCGTGCGGGGTCGGCGCGCCAGAACCGGTTGAACACCAGCGACGACTCGCCGGGGCGAAGCCCGGTGCCGTGGTCGCGAACGCCCACAGCGACTGCGTCGTCCGACGCTGCGACGTTCACGTCGACCGGGCGTCCGTCGCTGTGCTCGATGGCGTTGGCCACCAGGTTGCGCAGGATTCGGTCGACCCGCCGGGGGTCGTACTCGGCCACGGCAGCCTGCTTGGGCAGGGTGAGACGCAACTCGGTACCGCTGCGCTCGGCCAGTGGTTGCAACGCCTCGACCACCGATGACGCAGCGTCTCGCACGTCGCCCTGCACCGGGTCGAGGGTGGCTGCCCCCGCGTCGAACCGCGAGATCTCGAGGAGGTCGGCCAGGAGCGCTTCGAACCGATCGAGCTGGGTCTGCAGCAGCTCCGCCGAGCGTGCCGTCGCGGAATCGAACGAGTCCCGAGCCTCGTGCAGCACGTCTGCGGCCATGCGGACCGTTGTGAGTGGTGTGCGCAGTTCGTGGGACACATCGGAGACGAAGCGGCGTTGGACGCGGGAGAGGTCCTCCAACTGACCGATCTTGAGCTCCAGACTGGCGGCCATGTCGTTGAACGAGCTCGCCAGCCGAGCCAGGTCGTCTTCGCCGCGCACCCTCATTCGCTCGGACAGATGACCGGCGGAGAACTCCTCGGCGATCTTTGCCGCGTAACGCACCGGGTCGACCACTTGCCGGGTGACGAACCAGCTGATCCAGCCGAGCAGGAGAACGAGCACGAGACCGGCGAACAGCAGAGTGCGCCGCACCAGGTCGAGCGTCTGCTCCTCCTGGGTGAGCGGGAACAAGTAGTAGAGCTCGGCAGTGCCCACGCCTGGGACCGCCAGAGGGGCTCCCACCGCAAAGCCCGGCACCGAGGGGCGTCCATCGCTGTACGTGATCTCGGTGAACGTCGATGCCTGAACGTCCTCACTCTGCACCGCGTTGCGCAGCTCGAGCGGCACGCTCTGCTCGCTGACCGCACTAGAGACTCGCTGGGTGATGTTGGGCGACGAACTGAGCATCAGAACGTCGTAGATCCGCGGGGTTCCCTGCCCACCCGCTGCCTGGACGACCACCTGGGTCAACAAGTCAGACTTGGCACTCGGGTCGTCCTCGGCGGACTCCGCAAGGTACGCGCGGGCCTGGTTCACCCCCGCCTGCGCTTCAACCAACGAGGCACGTTGTTTGGCGTCGAGCAGACCGGCCGTGATGCGCCCGATCAGGATCTGACCCAGGACCACGACCACGAGGAGCGAGAGTGCGAGGGTCGTGGCGACAACGCGGAGATACAGCGACGACCGCCACCGGGCTCGTACTTCGCTGATCAGTCTCATGGCCGTCTCATGCCTGGCACGCGTACCAGAACCCGGCGCCGGCTAGGCCGGCCCTGCCTTGTAACCAACACCTCGCACCGTCACCACGATCTGGGGGTGCTCCGGATCCGCTTCGATCTTTGACCGCAGGCGCTGGACGTGGACATTCACGAGCCTGGTGTCGGCAGCGTGCCGATAGCCCCATACCTGCTCGAGAAGCTTCTCGCGTGTGAAGACCTGCCACGGCTTGCGAGCGAGGGCAACAAGCAGGTCGAACTCCAGCGGAGTCAGTGAGATCGACTCGGCACCTCGCTTCACGGTGTGACCAGGGACGTCGATCACCAGGTCAGCGATCTCCAGCGACTCCGGTCGCCCCTCGTCGGTGCTTCGCATGCGGGCGCGTATGCGAGCCACCAGCTCCTTGGGCTTGAAGGGCTTGACGACGTAGTCGTCCGCGCCGGTCTCGAGCCCCAGCACGACATCGACCGTGTCGCCCTTCGCGGTGAGCATGACGATCGGGACGCCCGACTCGGCGCGAATCTCTCGACAGATCTCGATTCCGTCCTTGCCGGGCAGCATCAGGTCGAGCAGCACCAGGTCGGGGTTGAACTCGCGGAAAGCGGCAACGGCTCGGTCGCCGTTGTCGACGTGATGCGGTTCGAAACCCTCGCCGCGCAGCACGATGCCGAGCATCTCTGACAACGCGGTGTCGTCATCGACGACGAGAATGCGTCCCTTCATGTGCCAATGGTCCCACCTCGCGGGCATATCAGGAGCACCGTGGCACCATGGTCGCCGATGACCGACTCCTGGCAACCGACACCCGAGCCGCCCCAGGGTTTCCCCGCGCCGGGTTCTGGGCAGCAGCCCCCGTACCCGCCCTCGTACACACAACCGCCCGCCCACCTGAGCGGGTGGGTGCCGCCGCCGGCTGCACCCAAGCCGGGCGTCATACCGCTGCGGCCGCTCGGCGTCGCCGAGCTCCTGGACGGCGCCGTCACCGCAATTCGGCAGTACCCAAAGGCGATCCTGCTGCCCTCGTTCGTCGTCGCGCTGGGAGTCGGTGCCTTCGGGTACCTGATCCAACTCGCCACCATCGGCTACCTCGCGGACCTCAACGAGCTCGACCCGGTCACCGCCGACGGCAGCGACATCGGCAGAACAGTCGGGCCCGCCCTTGGCCTGTCGCTCATCAGCCTGCTCGTCCAGTTCATCGCCACGGTGCTGCTCACCGGAGTGATCGCCGTCGTCATGTCGCAGGCGGTACTCGGGCGTGGAATCACCGCGGGTGAGGCGTGGGCACGGGTCCGTCCTCAGGCATGGAAGCTGGTCGGCCTCAGTCTGCTCATCACGCTCGCGGCGGCCGGCGTCACGATCGCATCAACCATCGCCATCGTGATCCTTGGCCTCTTGACCCTCGGCATCGGCTTGCTGTTGTTGCTGGGGGCGTGGATTCCGGCTGCGGTTCTCATCACGTACTGGGCGATCGCTCCGGCTGCACTGTTGCTGGAGCGGTCTTCGGTGACCGGCGCGATGGGTCGGGCGTGGGGGCTGACCAAAGGAGCGTTCTGGCGCACGTTCGGAACGCTGGTGCTGATGGTCATCATCTACGGCGTCATCAACGTGGCGATTGCGCTGCCGTTCTCGGCGCCCGAGCTCATCGCCCCGTCGATCGATCCGGACACCGGCGAGTTGAGCCAAGGGCGGTTCGCCGTGAACACCGCCATAGCGACGGTTGGCAGCGTGGTCGTCTCGACCGTCGCTCTGCCCTTCGTCGCGGGCGTCATCACGTTGCTGTACGTCGACCGGCGTATGCGCAAGGAAGGGCTCGACATCACGTTGGCCCAACAGCAGCCGCCACAGCAGCCCCCACAGCAGCCGCCGCAGCAACCGCCGTATCAGGCACCGCCGCAGTGACGCTGTTCGACGCACCGATCGACATCGGACGCGACGAGGCGAGAGAGCTGGCACAGCGGGAGCTCGCCGAGAAGGTATACGCAGACGCGCAGCCATCGTGGTGGGAACGGCTCACGACCTGGATCTGGGACCAGCTCAACGACCTGCTGACCAGAGCAGGGGACGCGGCGAATGGTCTCGGCTGGCTGTTGCTCCTCGCCGTGGTGGTGATCGTGG
>DASUFV010000116.1:0-14479 GCA_036274415.1 Actinomycetes bacterium | reverse complement strand
GCGTGGGCATGAGCCCTGGCCACATCCTCTACTACTTCGGGCGCAAGGACCGCGTCCTGCTCGAGACGTTGCGATGGAGTGAGACCGAGCTGGCTGAACAGCGTCGGGAGGAACTGACACGTTTCCGTTCCCCGTGGCGAGCAATAGAGCGGTTCGTCGAGCTGTACCTGCCGGTGTCCGAGGTCGACCCGCGGTGGAATCTGTGGGCGCAGGTGAGCGTCCGTCCGCCGACCGAGCTCGACGACCAGCGCTTGATCGCGGACCTCGAGGCGGGATGGGCCCGCGACCTCAGCGAATGGGTGACTCGAGGGATCGAGTCCGGAGCGTTCGCCGAGGTGGACGCCGATGCGTTCGCGTTCCGGTGGGTGTTGGTGATGAACGGCGCCGCGGAGCAGGTGCGGCTACAGGTGCCGGGGCACGACACCCAGTGGGCCAGGCGGTACACCCTCGATGGCATGGCTAGCGACCTCGGCGTCCGGTCGCGGTAACGGCACACGTCTGGGGTAACCCCTCGGGCTCATAGCACTGAGAGATCACCCCGAAGCTGTGCTGTGGACGCCGTACGGCTCAGCAAGGGCCCGGCTTTAGGGTGACCAGGTGCCCGAAACCGCGGTGTCCAAGCCGACGTTGAGCGAGCTGCTGGACGCCGCGGTCGCAGCCATCGACGGCACGCCCCGCGAGGGCCAGCAGCAGATGGCGCAGGCCGTTGCCGATGCGTTGGAGTCCGGCGAACACCTGCTCGTCCAGGCTGGCACCGGCACCGGAAAGTCGCTGGCCTACCTCGTCCCGGTCCTTGCGCACCACGACACCGCGATCGTTGCGACGGCGACCATCGCGCTGCAGCGTCAACTCGTCGACCGTGACCTTCCCTTGCTCGTCGATGCGCTCGAGCCACTCCTGGGACGGCGTCCGGAGTTCGCGATGTTGAAGGGACGCGCCAACTACCTCTGCCTGCATCGGCTCAACACCGCTGACGAGGCGGCAGGTGACGACGACGAGGCGCTGTTCGAGCCCACACCGACATCCAAGGCCGGCCGCGACGTCGTGCGCATTCGCAAGTGGGCCGAAACCACCGAGACCGGCGACCGTGACGAGGTGATTCCTGCGCCGGACGAGCGCGCGTGGCGCAACTTCTCCGTCACGCCGCACGAGTGCCTGGGTGCACAGAAGTGTCCCTTCGCGGACGACTGCTTCGCCGAGCTCGCGCGCGAGAGGGCTCGCGTCGCCGACATCGTCATCACCAACCACGCCATGCTCGCCATCGACTCGCTGTCGGACGCGCGCCTGCTGCCCGAGTCCGACGTGATCATCGTCGACGAGGGACACGAGCTGGCCGACCGAGCCACGAACGCGGTCACCGACGAGCTCACCGCACCTCTCGTCGAGCGGGCGGCACGTCGCAGCAAGGCGTACGTCGACGAGGGCGTGACGTCGCGGTTGATGGACGCCGCCGCCGCCCTCGACCTCGAGCTCGCCGATGCGCCTGAGGGTCGGGTGACTGAGGTCACCGGCCGGCTGTTCGACGTGATGGTGCTGATCCGCGATGCCGCCCACGACGCGTTGTCCGCGATCGGACCGGTCAAGAGCGGCGAGGACGACATGGCTCAGCGGCTGCGCGCTCGCGCCGCCGTCGAAGACGTGCACGAGATCGCCGGACGCCTCGTGGTCGCTGGCGAGAAGGACGTCGTGTGGCTGACGAAGTCCGATCGGCGTCCGCCCACGCTGTACCGCGCGCCGCTGTTCGTCGGAGGACTGCTCCGCGGTGGTCTCTTCGAGGAGCGCACGGTCGTGCTCACGTCGGCCACGCTTGAGCTCGGCGGCGGTTTCGAGCCGGTCGCTCGCGGCGTCGGCCTGACCGGCGAGGACGCTCCTGGTTGGCGCGGGCTTGACGTGGGATCGCCCTTCGACTACGGCAAGCAGGCCATCCTCTACATGGCTGCGCACCTTCCGCCGCCAGGACGTGACGGCCCGTCCGAAGAGGCGCTCGACGAGCTGGCCGAGCTCGTCACCGCCGCGGGCGGTCGGACCCTCGGGCTCTTCTCGTCGATGCGGGCCGCCGAGCGCGCAGCTGAGGAGATGCGCGAGCGGCTCGACCTGCCCATTCTTTGCCAGGGCGACGATGCGACGTCCGAGCTGGTCCGACAATTCGCGGCGGACGAGCAGACCTGCCTGTTTGGGACGCTGTCACTGTGGCAGGGGGTCGACGTCCCTGGCCCGTCCTTGCAGCTGGTGGTGATCGACCGGCTGCCATTCCCGCGTCCGGACGACCCGCTCGCATCCGCCCGCGCGCGTTACGTCGAGAGCCACGGCGGCAACGGCTTCATGCAGGTGTCGGCGACGCAGGCGGCGCTGCGGCTGGCCCAGGGGTCGGGACGGCTGATCCGGTCGGCCGAGGATCGAGGAGTGGTCGCCGTCCTGGACTCGCGGCTCGCCAACGCCCGCTACGCGGACTTCATCCGGGCGTCTCTTCCGCCGATGTGGCCGACCACCGATGGCGCCCTCGTCCGCGCGTCCCTCGCCAAGATTGACCAGTCCGCCGGCACCTGACGAACGTCACCCCCCGCGCGCCGCCACGGGAACCCGAGCCTGGGTGCGGGAGTCTGAGGGCCATGAGCACGCGCTTTGGGCGAGGCGAAGTGGCCGCGATCGTGACGGTGATTCTTGGGACCGCAGTTGTGCTCATGGGGATCGGTCTTGCACGCGGTGCCGCGGAGTCAAGTTCTCCGCCGCCGCGAGCCGTGCAACCCGGAGGGCCGGTCGAGCCCGAGTCCGTCGTGGGCACGTGGTGGGTCGAGGGAGACCCGACGCTGGATGGACGCATGGTGGCGTTCCTGCCGAGCGGGGAGTTGACCGTCTACGGCGACCAGGGATGTGAGTTCTACGGCACGTGGCAGCTCACCGAGTCCGGTCTTGCGACAGTTGGCATCGACTCTTGGACGACGAGTTGCAAGGACGACGCAGGTCAGGCCATGCAAATCGCTGACTCGGTTGCTGCGATCCGGATGGTCGGCGATGCAATGGCTTTGACGACCAGCGACGCAGATGTCGTCGCGACGCTGACCGCGGCTCCAGACTCAGCCGCCTGGCCCGAGTCTGCCCAGCGAGACGAGGACCTCACGGAGGCTCTTGCCGAGCCCTACGTCCCGCCCAAGGGAACGTTCGGTTTGCCCGAGGGGATGGTGCCTCCCACTCCCGAGCAGCTCACCAGCGGTCGATGGGTCCCCGCGGCCAGCGGTTCGAACGCACCCGGCTGGCCGGACGAGCCCTACGCGCAGTTCGTCTCGAGTGGCAGCTGGTCGGGATCCGACGGGTGCAACGGGCAGGGCGGAAGCTGGTCACTCGATTCCCAGACGGGTGAGTGGCTCGCCAGCGCGGGACCGCAGACCCTCATCGGCTGCAACAACGTCGACGTCGCCGGGATCCTCACGTCAGCGCGGACGGTCGCGATCGAGGAAGGCCAGCTGGTGTTCTACGACGCGAAGGGCCAGGAGAACGGACGCCTCGCACCAGCTGAGTGACTTCCTCCATGGTGCGCAAGCTTCAGTGGCTCTGAACTGACGCTTTTGCGGCCAAGATCGCCGGAGAATTGACACTTGGGAGCCACTCGCCGATTCAGCCGTCCGAACCCCGCACGATCGCTCGCAAGTGTGAGGCCCGTCACGTGATGAGGCTCACGTCCCAGCGCAGTCAAGCCGTTGGGCTGGCTGGTCGAGAAGACCGCTGTCCCTGGATTTTGATCTCCCACTCCGCTTTGCGAGGATCCCGCTTCATGACTGACACCCACACGCTTGAAATCGTCGAGGACGCCGTCGAGGCTCCGATCGAGCCGTCCGCTCCGTTCATCGGTGAGTTCGTCGACCAGTACGTCGACGAGTACGTCGACGAGTACGCCGACGCCACCCGGTACGACTACGAGTACGGCACCTCCGGCGCTGACCTGCCGTTCTACGTCGAGCTCGCTGCCGGCGCCGACGGCCGCGTCCTCGACGTCGCCACCGGCACCGGACGCGTGGCGCTCGCTCTGGCCGACGCCGGCCACGACGTCACGGGCGTCGACATCAACAGCGGCATGCTCGCCGTGGCAGCGGCCAAGGACGAGGCCGAGCGTGTGACCTGGATCGAGCAGGACGCCCGCGAGCTGAAGGTGCGCGGCAAGTTCGACCTGGCCATCGTCGCTGGTAACGCCCTGCAGCAGTTCCTCACCAACGCAGACCGCGCCGCGGTCCTCAAGGGCATCTACCGGCACCTGAACGCGGGTGGCACTGTGGCGATCGCCGTCCGCTTCCCGCACGCGACTGAGCTGGCTCGACGGGTCGAGAGCCCTGAGATCTGGCACTCGTACACCGATGCCGCAGGCAGCCAGGTCGTGGTCAGCGGCACGCAGCGCTACGACGCTGTGGCCCAGGTCATGACGCACGAGACCTACCGCCAGTACGCCGTCGACGGAACGTCTGCTGCGGCCCCGACGACGACCGCGCTCCGCTACTCGTACCCGCAGGAGCTCCTCGGCGCGCTCGAGGCTGCCCGCTTCGAGGTCGACGGCGTCTACGCCGATTTCGCCAGAACACCGCTCACCGCTGAGACGGCGGGGACGGCGTCCGCCCTGGTGCTCGTCGCACGCAAGCCGGCCAAGGCGACGCAGCAGTAGCCAACGCATCTCGACTGCCCTGGTCCCCTGGAGGGACCGGGGCAGTCGCATGTGTGAACCCTCGCAACGCTCGCATTTCCAGTCAGACCCACACGAGGAGGCCATTTCTTGTGTTTGCCTGCCAGTGCGCACATGATCATGGGACCATCCCGCCATCTCTAAGGCTCAGCGGGGAGTGCTCGTGGGTATCAGGCGAGTCATCGGGGCGCTGGTCGCAGTCGGGCTCGGTGCCGCTGCGATCACCGCGATAGAACCAGCGTCGGCCAACGCCGCCGACTGCACGCCTGACCCCTTGACCGTGGCGAAGTTCGTGCCACATGACGACGCGTACAAACGCACCGGCGATCAGCTGGTCGTCACCAAGGTGAAGCCATTACTCGGCGAGTTGTACACGGACAACAACGAGTATCAGTTCATCGGTGGTGGAACTGCGCCCCAGTACGGCGTCATGCAGAACGACTCGTACCACACCGAAGCGAGTACAAGCTCGTTGGTGGCGTTTGGACGCCACCAGCCCATCACCAGTGTCTTTCAGTTCAACGTCAGCGCCGTCCTGGAGACGCTGCCGATGCACGGCACCGTTGACCTGAACCCCGACGGCACCTTCACCTACACAGCCTCGACGCCGGGCTCGACGCTCTCCGACCAGTTCACGTACCGCATCCAGCACGGGGACTTCTGTTCGGTCGGGTTCGGCACCGTGCGAATCTCCACGTTCGACCAGGAAGCCACTCCGAATCTGACCGGCGTCGATGACGAATACACGATGGTGCAGGGGACGACGCTGGAGGTCTCCGGCAATCAGCTTGGCCCGCGCGGCATGGGTGTCATGCTGAACGACCCGTTCGTCTCGCAGCGCCCGGTTGAGGCAGCTCTCGATGCCCCGCAGCCCGATGGCACGTTGGTCTGGGCCGGCAATGGTGCGTTCGAGTACACGCCGCCGCCTGGCTTCGTTGGGGACAAGTTCATCTATTACCGACTGTGTCAGGCGTCCGACGGAGAGCCAGTTGTCTGCGACGGGTGCACTCTCTTGGACGTCCCACCGCCTGGCAGCCCGTTCTGCACCGGCCCGCCATTCACCACGGCGCCCGTCAAGGTCACGATTCACGTCCTGCCACCACCACCGGCCGACGCAAACGCCAACCAGTACCAAGTCAACGAAGACGGCACGTTGCAAGTCAATGCGGCCAATGGACTGACTGCAAACGACGGGTTCCCACAGAACGCGACCGTGACGCTGATTCAGCCTGACCTGACGAATCTCGGCGGCGAGCTGACGCTGAACGACAACGGCAGCTTCACCTACACACCGCCTGAGAACTTCCCGCCCTTCGGCGGCGCGGAGGCCACGTTCCTTCCGTACGCCGATGTCGCCCCCAACGAGTGGGACGGCGGCCTCGCCGAGGACGTCTTCTACTACAGCCTGTGCGTCGATGACGACTACTGCAGTGAACCGACTCCTGTGGTCATCACCGTGAATCCGGTTGACGACCGACCCATCGCGAACCCGGACGCAGCGACGGCGACTGAAGGTGGCGAGGTGAACATCTCGCCCTTGACCAACGACACGGACGCCGATGTGCCCTCGTCGTCAGTGTCGGGCCTGCCCTCCGCTGACTACGCGGTCGAGATCGTGGACGCACCGACGGCTGGCACCGCGTCCGTGATCTCCAACTCCCGGATCCGGTACGCCGCTGGAGGCGTTGGCGGCGAGGTCACCTTCACCTATCGCGTCTGTCCGAAGTCTCCGGCTGGAGCGCAGTGCTCGGTGAAGAAGACGATCACGGTCGATGTGAAGGCGGCTCAACGCGCGAAGAACCCCGGCTTTGAGAAGCCGAAGCTGGACGTCGCCGAGACATTCCGGAGGTTCACCTCAGGACAGAAGGTCGGGGCATGGAAGGTCACTTCGGGCTCGGTCGACCTCATCCCGCAAAGCAACTGGGCGGCGAAGGCAGGAAGCCAGTCACTCGAGCTGGCCGGCAGTGGCAAGGGAACGGTGACGCAGAATCTGTCGCTGCCATCCTCCGCGAGCCCGGTCAACTATCGGGTGTCGTTCGCCCTCGCCGGCAACATGTACTGCGGCGATCGGACGATGCGGGTCGGCGTGCTGTGGAACGGCGTGCAGGTCAAGGCCTTCACGTTCGACACCACTGGCCACAGCCCGGGGGATCCCGGTTGGGTGCAGCGCAAGGTCACCGTGACCAAGACTCCAGCTGGGGGAGCATCGCTGGGCTTTTCGAACCTCAGCGCGGCCGCGGACGGTTGCGGCGCCGCCATCGACAAGGTGACGGTCAAAACCGCTCTCTAGTCGAGTGCGGTCTTCGTGAGAGGAACTAGACGCTGCGCAGCACTGCAGTGACCTTGCCGACGATCACCGCGTCGTCGCCCAGGATCGGCTCGTAGTCAGGGTTGTGCGGCATCAGCCAGATGTGGCCGTCGCGTCGCTTGAACGTCTTCACGGTGGCTTCGCCGTCGAGCAGTGCGGCAACGAAGTCGCCGTTCTCTGCGTTCGGCTGCTGCCGGACGACCACCCAGTCGCCGTCACAGATCGCGGCGTCCACCATCGAGTCGCCGACCACCTTCAGCAGGAAGAGCTGACCGTCGCCGACCAGCTGCTTGGGCAGCGGGAACACCTCTTCGACCGCTTGCTCGGCGAGGATCGGACCACCAGCGGCGATGCGTCCGACGACCGGGACGTACGTGGCCTCGGGCGCCGCATCGCCTGAGCCAGTGAGGTCGATCGTGGACTCGGCGGCGTCCGGCAGCCTGACCTCGATCGCTCGCGGTCGGTTCGGGTCGCGCCGGATGAACCCCTTGCGCTCCAGCGACGCGAGCTGGTGCTTGACGCTGCTCGGGCTGGTCAGCCCCACCGCCTCGCCGATCTCGCGCATGCTCGGGGGATAGCCCCGCTCGGTGACTGAGCGGTGGATGTACTCCAGCACCAGGCGCTGACGCTGGGTCAGCCCATCGGCAGCCACAGGGCCATCGGGCATCTCGTGGACGCCGCCGTCAGATCCGCTCTGGGGGCTCATCGGTTCTCCTGACTTGGCTTGCTCTGCTGTCGTGCCTGCCGCTTTGGGCTCTGCCGTGTTGGGCGGGGTGTCAGACCCTCCGTGCAGGCTGGCCTCGTGCCCCGGTACCGCCGTGACGCTAGCGCGCATCGAACGGATGTTTCAAACACCTGTTCGATTCTTTGCCCGCGTGTCGCCCGGTTCGGCGTGACTTTGTCGGTCTCTTGCGGTAAACATCGTACAGACGTTCGATCGAACATCCGTTCGACCCCTTCCCCCGGAGGTCCCCATGTCAGCCACCACGATCCCGACGGCCCTTCCCGTCGTGCACCCGATCCGGCTCACCCGCCGCGGCCGGCTTGCGGTGGTCGGCCTCGTGGCGGCTCTTGCCTTCGCGGGGGTGTCGGTCGCGCAGGCCGCGCTGGGGGCCTTCGACGCCTCCGCTGGAGCCGAGTCGAGCACTCAGTCGGCCACGACGTGGGTGGTCCAGCCCGGCGAGACCCTCTGGTCGATCGCCGAGCGGATCGCTCCCGACATCGACCCGCGCGAGACCGTCGCCCGGATCGTGCAGATGAACGATCTGCCCAGCTCAGAGGTCCTGGTGGGGCAAGAGATCTACCTCCCGTCGTAGGGCCCGTCTTAGGGCTGGCGGGGCGCCGCGACACGCGGAAAAGTCGTCAGCGATACCTCTTGCCACCGGGGGTAGCGAAGCGTACGGTTCCCCCTACATCTAGTAGTTACACCCCTGTAAGTCCTCCACAGATTGTGGTCCGGCGTCCCCAGGGATATCCTGGTTCTCCCCAGGAATTCCCCAGGATCGTCCCCAGATCACGCTCGGCGGGCACCTGCAGGGCCCGGGGTGTGGACCTCCGGGATGGCCGGAAGAGGAGGGCGCTTTCCATGCACTGCCCCTTCTGCCGAGCCACCGAAACCCGGGTCGTCGACTCCCGCACCGCGGACGACGGCGCGGCGATTCGTCGCCGTCGGCAGTGCGCCGAGTGCGGACGCCGGTTCACCACCGCCGAGAACGCCACCTTGGTGGTGGTCAAGCGGTCGGGGGTCACCGAGCCGTTCAGCCGCTCCAAGGTGCTGGCCGGTGTCCGCAAGGCCTGCCAGGGGCGTCCGGTCACCGAGGACGACCTGGCGCTTCTGGCCCAGCAGGTCGAAGAGACCGTCCGAGCCGAGGGGGGCGCAGAGGTCGACTCGCACGAGGTCGGCTTGGCCATCCTCGGGCCGCTGCGCGAGCTCGACGAGGTCGCGTACCTGCGGTTCGCGTCGGTCTACCGCAGTTTTGAGTCCCTCGAAGACTTCGAGGCCGAGATCACCCTGCTCCGTGCCGAGCGCGAGCCGCTCGGAGTTGAACAGGCACCAGTGGAACAAGCACCAACCACCCATCCCCACCCAGCAACCAGCAGCCCAGCAACCAGCAGCCCAGCAACCAGCAGCACTGTCCATCAGGAGGGGCAGCACAGATGACCGAAGCCGCACAGCACCAGAGCCAGACGCAGTCAGACCGACCCGAGGTCATCCGCCGCGGTTTGACGATCGAGCGCGTCTACACCACGCCTGGTGTCCATCCCTATGACGAGGTCACGTGGGAGCGGCGCGACGTCGTGCAGAACAACTGGAAGACCGGCGAGGTGGTCTTCGAACAGCGCGGCGTCGAGTTCCCCGACTTCTGGTCGGTCATCTCATCGACGATCGTCACCACCAAGTACTTCCGCGGAGCGGTCGGCAGCGACACCAGGGAATGGTCGCTCCGGCAGCTGATCGACCGTGTGGTGCTCACCTATCGGCGCGCCGGCGAAGAACACGGCTACTTCGCCACTCCTGAAGACGCCGAGATCTTCGAGCACGAGCTCACGTACGCGTTGCTGCACCAGGTGTTCAGCTTCAACTCACCGGTCTGGTTCAACGTCGGGACGCCGGCGCCACAGCAGGTTAGCGCCTGCTTCATCCTGTCCGTCGACGACTCGATGAGCTCGATCCTGAACTGGTACCGCGAAGAAGGAATGATCTTCAAGGGCGGCTCCGGTGCTGGCCTGAACCTCTCGCGCATCCGCTCGAGCAAAGAGCTCCTGTCGTCCGGAGGCACCGCGTCCGGTCCGGTGTCGTTCATGCGCGGGGCAGACGCGTCCGCCGGCACCATCAAGTCCGGTGGCGCCACCCGTCGCGCGGCCAAGATGGTCGTCCTCGACGTCGACCACCCCGACATCGAAGAGTTCATCGAGACCAAGGCACGCGAAGAACACAAGATCCGTGCGCTGCGCGACGCCGGCTTCGACATGGACCTCGGCGGCAAAGACATCGCCAGCGTCCAGTACCAGAACGCCAACAACTCGGTGCGGGTCAGCGATGAGTTCATGCACGCGGTCGAAGAGGGCCGTGAGTTCGGGCTGCGGGCGCGCACGGATGGCTCGGTGATCGAGACGGTCGATGCCAAGGCGCTGTTCGACAAGATCGCGAAGGCCGCCTGGGAGTGCGCCGACCCGGGCATTCAGTACGACGACACGATCAACGACTGGCACACCTGCCCCGAGTCCGGTCGCATCACCGCGTCCAACCCGTGCAGCGAGTACATGCACCTCGACAACTCGTCCTGCAACCTCGCCTCGCTCAACCTCATGAAGTTCCTTCGTGAGGACGACACGTTCGACACCGAGACCTTCTCCAAGGTCGTCGAGCTGGTCATCACCGCGATGGACATCTCGATCTGCTTCGCCGACTTCCCGACCGAGGCGATCGGCGACACCACGCGCAAGTACCGCCAGCTCGGCATCGGCTACGCCAACCTGGGCGCGCTGCTGATGGCGTCGGGTCTGGCGTACGACTCGGACGCCGGACGCGCGCTTGCGGCGTCCATCACGTCGCTGATGACCGGCACCGCCTACCGCCGCTCGGCAGAGCTGGCCAGCGTCGTCGGCACCTACGAGGGCTACCCGCGCAACGCCGAGGCGCACAAGCGGGTCATGCGCAAGCACGCCGCCGCGAACGACGCGGTGCGCTCGTACACCGAGCTCGACAAGGACGTGCACGCTGCCGCCACGAAGGTGTGGGCGGACGTGGTGGCACTGGGCGAGCAGAACGGGTTCCGCAACAGCCAGGCGTCCGTGCTCGCGCCGACCGGCACCATCGGCCTGATGATGGACTGCGACACCACCGGCATCGAGCCTGACCTGGCGCTGGTGAAGTTCAAGAAGATGGTCGGCGGCGGCTCGCTGCAGATCGTCAACAACACGGTGCCTCGCGCGCTGCGCAAGCTCGGCTACACCGAAGAGACCATCGAGGCGATCGTCGAGCACATCGCTCAGCACGGCAACGTCGTGGATGCTCCTGGGCTCAAGCCAGAGCACGAGCACATCTTCGACTGCGCGATGGGCGCTCGTTCCATCTCGCCGATGGGCCACGTCCGCATGATGGCGGCGACTCAGCCGTTCCTGTCCGGTGCGATCTCCAAGACCGTGAACATGCCGGAGTCGGCCACGGTCGAAGAGATCGAAGAGGTCTACTTCCAAGGCTGGAAGCTCGGCCTGAAGGCACTGGCGATCTACCGCGACAACTGCAAGGTCGGTCAGCCGCTGTCGGACGCCAAGGGCACCAGCCGGGACAACGGCGAGAAGGCTGACTCAACGCCAGAGGCGGTCATCGAGTACCGGCCGACGCGCAAGCGGCTGCCCAAGAACCGCCCGGCGATGACGACGTCGTTCACGGTCGGCGGCGCTGAGGGCTACATGACCGCGTCCAGGTACCCCGACGACGGTCTCGGCGAGATCTTCCTGAAGATGAGCAAGCAGGGTTCGACGCTCGCCGGTGTGATGGACGCCTTCTCGATCGCGATCTCGATCGGTCTGCAGTACGGCGTCCCGCTCGAGACGTACGTGAAGAAGTTCGTCAACATGCGATTCGACCCGGCCGGTATGACCGACGACCCGGACGTCCGCATGGCGCAGTCGATGATGGACTACATCTTCCGGCGTCTGGCGCTCGACCACCTGCCGTACGAAAGCAGGGCAGCGCTCGGCATCTACAGCGCCGAGGAGCGGAGCCGCTACCTGGAAACCGGTTCGTACGAGTCGGCTCCCGCCATCGAGGGCATCCAGTCCGGCGATGACGGCGACGTCAAGGCCGAGCTCGAGACGCTCGCGCAGTCCGCACCGGTCACCGAGGCGCCGAAGGCCGAAGAGCCGGAGACTCCCGGAGTAGCAGCTGTTTCGGAGGCACGCAGCTCGACCGAGCTGCTCGAGGCGATGCAGGGCACGGCGTCCGATGCGCCCCTCTGCATGACTTGCGGCACCAAGATGCGTCCGGCCGGCTCGTGCTTCGTCTGCGAAGGATGCGGAGCGACCAGCGGCTGCAGCTAACGCCAGCCTTCCCGACAACGTGTGAGTTCTGCGGGTCTATAGACCCTCAGAACTCACACGTTGTTGTTGGAGTTGTCAGCGTTGTTGTGGGTAATGAACGGGTGTGACTCCTCAACAGCGGTCGGCGCGCGGTGGGTCGAAGGCTCTGGCGGCTGTCGCCGATCAGGCGCAGGGATGCCGCAACTGCGAGCTGTGGGAAGACGCCACCCAGACCGTCTTCGGTGAGGGCCCGGTGTCGGCGACTCATATCTTGGTCGGCGAACAACCCGGTGACGTCGAGGACCGCGAGGGGCGTCCGTTCGTCGGACCGGCCGGCAAGCTGCTCGAGCGGGCGATGGCGGACGCCGGGATCGACCGTGACAACGCCTACGTCACGAACGCGGTCAAACACTTCCGGTTTCGCACCAGCGGCCCGCGCAAGCGACGCATTCATGAAAAGCCCGACCTCTCGCACATGGTCGCGTGCCTACCGTGGCTGCAGTCGGAGATGTCGCTGGTAGCCGCTCCGACCCTGGTCGTCCTCGGTGCGACAGCCGCCCGAGTGTTGCTTGGTCCGTCGTTCCGCGTGTCGAAGAGTCGTGGGCAGAGCCTGGAATGGCACGAGGTCGCTGATGAGCGCTGGGCGGAGATTCCCACTGCGGTCGAGCGGGTTGTTGCCACGGTCCATCCGTCCTCGGTGCTGCGTGCGCAGGACCGCAAGGGTGCATTTGATGCTCTGGTCAGCGACTTGACTGTCGCGGCCAACTGACAGCCCGCCGTCCGCGTGTTGAGATGGGGACGTGGATGGATGTTGTGGTCGCGACGGCTATGACCAGGTCTTCACCAACGGCTTCGCCAGGCGCGTCGCTCGTCGCTATCGGGAGAAGGGACTCGACCGGACGCGTCAACGGGTGGTCGACTTCCTCGTCGAGCGTGGCGTTGAGGGAGCGTCCGTTCTCGAGATTGGCGGGGGAGTGGGCGAGATCCAGATCGAACTGCTGCGCAGAGGCGCGGCGTCGGTCACCAACCTCGAAATCTCCACGACTTACGAACGTGAAGCGGCGCGACTCCTCGAGGAGTTCGGCGCGGCTGATCGAGTGCAACGGCGGATTCTCGACATCGCTGAGACGCCCAATGACGTCGAGTCGGCCGACGTGGTCGTGCTGCATCGCGTCGTGTGCTGTTATCCCGACTACGAGAGGCTGCTTTCTGCTGCGGCAGGCCACGCACGCCGACTGATGGTGTTCTCCTACCCGCCGCGGAACCTCATTTCTCGCCTGATGATGGGCACGGAGAACCTTTTCCGGCGTCTGCAGGGCAGCAGTTTCCGGACGTTCGTGCATCCACCGGCACGGATGCTCGGCGTCGCTGAGTCGCAGGGCCTCAGCCTGCGCTACTCGCAGCGGAGCCTTTCGTGGACGGTTGCCGGCTTCGAGCGTGAATGAACCAGACAGCGGACTCGAACGCGACACCTTCCGGCGTGAGATGTCGCTCGAGAGTGTCGTTCAGGGCGTCAGCGGCTTGTTGACGCCCGTCGTCGTCCAGTCCCTCGAGCAACCAGTCGAACGCGAGTAACAGCCAATCCACGGACTCGGAGACGGTGGGCGCAAAGTACATCGGCTCGCTCACGCCGTCGATGGTCACGTCGGTGAACCCGGCGCCTTCGAGCAGTGATCTCGTGTCGTCAGGTGACGCCAGCGCAAGTGGCCCCTGACCGCCAACCGGTGGTGTGGGCAGGTCGCGCCCGACGGCGAAGGCACCCGTCAGCTCACGCAACCACTCGTTCGGCTCCGGGCCCTGCCACGCCATCAGCACCATTCGGCCTCCGGGCCGGAGCGCTTGCGCGATGTTGGCGAACGCGGCGTCCCGGTCACCGAAGAACATCGCGCCCGTGCGGCTCACGGCGGCGTCGAAGGAACCAGGCTCGAACGGGTGCACTTGCGCGTCGCCATGCACGAACTCGGCGTTGTCGATGTTTGCGCTGCGTGCTCGCTCTCGCGCGACGTCGAGCATCGCGGTCGACAGGTCGATACCCAGCGCCGCTCCATCGGACGCTGCGCGCGCGGCGTCCAGCGTTGTCTGTCCGGCACCGCAACCGATGTCGAGGACCCGGTCGGACGCCTCGATGGCTGCGGCATCCATCAGTTTCGAGTGATAAGCGCGGACGGAGGCGTCGTATTGGTCGGCTCGGGCGGCCCACAGCTGGCCCTCTGGCCCGTCCCACGCCTTCGCCTGCTCGAGATTTGACTGACTGATGGTCGGCGGGTCGTGCATTGGTTCCTCACATGGTCGACAACAGCCCCAGTGGACTATTGGGCGCTGGAGTCTCTGGGTCAAGGGTCGCGGGTGAGTGCTCGGGCGGGGGTGTCTGCGCCAGACTGACGCCGTGACTTCCACCGATGACGCCCCCTCTGACACGGCCGACGAGCCGGTCGCCCGTCCCTCCGGCGAATCTCCCCCGGACGCCGAAGCGCCGAGCA
>DASUFV010000115.1:0-12265 GCA_036274415.1 Actinomycetes bacterium | reverse complement strand
GCGGAATACCTCCGCAGCGGACGCGGTCGCTGGGCGGTGAAGAACCGCGGCCCCCGCGCACAGCAGTTCATTGGGCGCCTTCGGCGGAATCGCAGGAGGCGCCACGATTGGGACAGTTCGGCCGGACGCGTGCCGATCGTCAAGGACCCCTTCGCGCTGCTCTCGATCGGAGCACTGCAACCGCGGCTCACTCAACGGCCGGTCGTAGTCGCAGTGCGCCATCCTTGCGCTTGGATCCTCAGCCTGCGTCGAATGAACTGGCCGGCCGGACCTGAGCTCAATGCACTGATCAGGCAGCGTGAGCTCTACGAAAGGTTCCTGGTCGGCATGCTCCCAGATCGTGACTGGACGCAGGTTGACGATGTGGAGGCCGGAGCACGGGCTTGGGCATGCCTGTACCAGATGGTTCTGGAGCAGTGCAGGACGAGCCGCGTCGCCATCGTTCCGATGGAGACCTTCGGAGCGTCGCCGGACGCAACGATTGAGTTCTTGTTCGGCGTCACTGGCCTGGAGAGTCAGGAGCCAGTGCCGCGGCTTGCTGATGAGTACGCAAGAAGAAGCGGTGTTGTCACCCCTCAGCATGGGGAGAAGCATGAGCTGCACCGCGACTCGAGAGCACTGAGTGTCGCGTGGCATGGCCGCCTGGACAAGGCGGAGGTCAATGCAGTCCGGGCTCTTACCGATCCGGTGTACTCCGAGTTCTACCGAGGCTGGGATCGCGCGGAAGGGGAGCTCGGTCTACGCGGCGTTCTGCCGGAAGGGAACGTCAAGCGCCCTCATGTATAGGGCTCGTACTCCATCAGGTGCATGAGGTCTGACAGCTCCCTCTCCACCTGCTGAGCAGTCGCTGTGTCCACCTCCGCCTTCCAATGGCTCTTGTTCATGGCCACCGGCCCATACAGCAGCGATGAGGCACGTGCCTTGAGGTGAGTGCCGGTTGAGCCTTCCAAAGAACCCTCGACGAAGGGTTCATCGAGGAACGTACAGATTCTTTCGAACTCCGCTGTCGGCGCTAGCGTGAAATCCTCGTAGCGCGTGATCAGCAGGGCAGCGTCGCTTCGCTTCCGCGCTTGGAGTGCCCCACCCACCCCTTCCCGGTAGATCTTCATGAACTTCTTCGGGGAGACGTGTGCCCACCTGGCGTTCGGATCTCTCTTGGCCCTGCTCCGGTATGAGGCCAACGTGTCCACTGGATGACGCGCGATGAACAGCATTTTGCAGTTCGGACTCACCACCTGCAGACGCTCGATATGAGGAACGTGTCGTGGTGACTTGTCCACGAGCCGATGACACCCGCGTGCGGTCCAGGCATGAGAAAAGTAGCTTCGCACCACGAGGTGAAGCTTCTGCCGCTTCCATACCGATAGGGGGATGCGCCCTCGCAGAGGAACCGCCGCAGGAGCGGTTAGCAGGGTGCTGCGTCTCAGGTGTTCGGTCTCGGCGAGAAACGCACCGTACTCATCGCGATTGCCGAGCATGAATCCGAGAAGTTGCCGAGGACGTGTGTCGTTCCAGGCGAAAGCTGTCGCCAGACGCCGCATGATCTGTGACTCATGCAAGTCCATCGCTCGGGTTTGAAACGAGGGATGACCTAGCAGGGCGGCGAAGAGCATGCTGGTTCCGCTACGCGGGTGGCCAACGATGAACACAGGTGACGCGGAACGGAGACGCTCCGATGCCTGTGCCAGCTGGTCGGTGCTCGTCATCTCAGGGCCGCTTTCAATGAGGGCTTGCCGGGGGCTTGCAGGGTCGTGTGGCATTCGCTCCACCTACCCGACGCTACGAGCCGTGAACCACGGAGTACTCCTCGTAGACGTGGCCGGTGAGACCCGAAACCAACCCCGCGCTCAACGCCACTCGCTGTGCACCAAGTACCAGCGACTGTCGTCCCCGGACGGGTGCCAGGGCCATGAGGCCCACGCCTGCACCGGAATGCACCGCCGCGGCGGCGAGTCGCTTGGCTCGGCGCACCGGCGAGTCCTCGAGGTCGCGAAGGCAGAGGCTGCGGCTGTTTCCCCGCCGGTACTCGCGCTTGATCAGCCACTGTGCGGATAGCCGAGTCTTGGGAACCGTCTCGAGAACGATTGCTTCATCCGACCAGACGATCTTCCCGCCAGCCAGGTGTATACGTCGGAACAGGTGAGTGTCATCCCCACCGTTGTTGGCCATCGCTTCGTTGAACGGCGAACCTCCTGCTAACCAGCGGGCAGCAACGAGGGCGTTGGTGGTCCTTGCGTAGTGCAGAGGAGTGCCCGTTGGAAAACGCGTACGTTCGAAGAAGTGACCGGCCTTGATCCATTGAGGCGGCTCCACTTCATAGACGGGAATCACCGCTCCCGTCACCACTTCGGCGTGAAAAGCCTCCGCGGTTTCATACAAGTGGCGAATCCATGCAGGGTCCGCGACCGCGTCGTCATCGATGAAGGCGGCCCAGTCGAAGTCTCCGGCGGCGCGAATGCTGCAGTTCCGGGCAAACGGTATGCCGCGCTGCTCCTCGACGGCGTAGCGGAGATCAGCGTGCGGCCAGGTGCGCGATGCCCTTTCCATTATTGGCCGGGCGCTCGCGTCAGGGTCGTTGTCGACGACGACTGTCCGAAGCTCCACCCCTGGCGGGATCTCGAGTCGCTTCAGGCTGTCCAGGAGCGCGGTCAGCCCCCGAGGTCGTTGGAATGTGGCAGCGCAAATAGCAATGACGGTCATCTGCGAATCCCTTGCTGGCTAGTTTGAGAGGCTGAATGAGGAGGGGCAGCCAGGTCCCATCGAGAGGCAGAGCTGCCGGTGAGGTCGTGTAGGAGTGCGGCATCTTCGATCAGCGTTGGCAGCAGCTGCTCAACGGTCTCCTGGCTGAGGGTTGGACGGCTGCGAACGTCCCCCTTCGTAAGGACCCGGTTTGCTTCTTCTCGAAGTCGTTGCGGCGCGGCAAGGTAGGCCCTCTGTGCCCACGTCACGTTGCGCAACGAAGACTTCAACCGCCGGTCGGTGCGTCGTCCCGATGACTCCAGGTCGCGGCGAGCAGCACCACTGAGAGGTTCTTGCTGAACACCGAGGAACGTCGCTACCCGCGCCAGCGTGCCCTGCACGTCGTCGTTCAGATCGTCGGTGAAGAAGGTGAGGATCTGGCTGGCGTCGAAGTGCTCCAGGTAGAGAGCCAGGTTGCGGCCGTACAGGCTGGGGCCGACGTACCTGGTGTCGCGCTGTACTGCTTCGTCGATCGGTCGGTTTTCTCGACCAGTGATCGTCATGTGCTCGTACATGGATTCAATACGCCGCAGCGGATGCCGCACGACATAGATCATTCGAACGTTGGGAATCACCGACTTGATCCGTGCGGGTACGCCGCGATACTCGGTGAACTTGGTGTAGCTCGTTGAGGCTTCACCGGTGAGAGCGGCATCACCCGCCGCGGCAAACAGAGAGCTGTACCAGCCCAGCCCCCGGCGCCACGACTTCTCAGCGACGAAGAACTCGGGCTCCTTGAGCAGTGGCATGAACACGTCTGGATGCTCGCGCAGGTAGTTGTAGAGCGTCGTTGTGCCCGCCTTCATCGCGCCGATGATCAGGAAGTCGGGAAGGCGAAGCCGGCTGGAAGTCATGGCGCTGGACAGGGTTGTCGTGGCCCGATAGAGAGGACTTCTTGCACAGCGGTGGGGCCACGTCCCTGCTGAGTACCCCCAGCAGCCACGTAGACACTGCCGTTACACGTCACGGCCTGAATGCCGTGGCGCGCCGTCGGCATCGGTGCGAGCGTTCGCCAGGTATCCGTCGCAGGTTCGTACGCCTCTACAACATTGCTGACCTGACCGCCGCCTTCGCCGCCGATGACCAGCAGTTCGCTTCCGAGTCGCGCAACAGCGAATCCGCCCCGGGCGGTCGGCAACGCGGCATGGCCTGCGACCCACTCACCTGAGCCGAAGTCGAATGACTCGTTGACTGTCACCGTCGCGTCGATAGCCGCATCGCGCCCACCGATGGCCCAGAACTGGTCATCGAGGACGGCCGCGTGAAAGTGGTCGCGAGCGGTCGGCATGTTCGGCAGCTGCGCCCAGGTATCAGTGGCGGGGTCGTAGACGTCAAACCACGGAACAGCTTCGCCGTTGCTGAGTCCTCCCGCGTAGTAGATCTTGCCGTCGTGGACGGCTACGCCACCGGCTCCTCGAGGACGAGGCATCGGTGAACCCTGGCTGACTGTGTTTGTCTGTGGGTCGTACACATAGACCGTTCCGACTTCGACGTCTGGCCACTCGATCAGTCCACCGATGTAATAGATCCGGCCGCCGACTTCGACCCCTTGGATGTGGTCGATGGACACCGGAAGCGGAGCAACCTCCGACCAAGCGTTCTGGGCTGGGTTGTACTTCTGCTGACGAGTGCTGCCCCCAGCCAAGTACAGGGAATCGCCTGCGCGCACGTATGACACCTCTTGACGGGCGAAACCCGTAGAAGCCGCTGTTGTCCAGCTGCCAATGCTGGAGCTGTCGCCAGACACGGGACGCGCCACGAAATTGTCGAAGGTATGTCTGACCGGATTCGCGGAGGCACTTGTTGCCCGCAGGCCCACGTTGCCGGACCCCTGCAGCCCGGTTGCAGTGCTGGTTCCGGTCGCGGTCCATGCTGACGGTTCACTCGCCGTGGTCGGCCATACCTTCGCGCTGATGGTCGTGGGATTTGCACCGGTCACCTGCACCTTGAGGCGATAGGACGCGTTCGCGTCCCACGTCAGGGCGGTCGTCTGATCGGGAATGATGGTGGTGCCGGAGTTCGTCTGACCTCTCAGCCCGATCTTTCCCTTGGAGTTCACCCAAATGCCAATGCGGTAGTACGCGTTTCCTGTCTGTCGCCGAACGAGGACGTAGGAGATCTCTTTCCCAGACGTCGGCAGCGCAGAGAATCCGGTCGTGACCGCGGCTTCGACGTCTGCGACGCTGGTCGACGTCAGGACGGCCTGCCTACCGCCGACCGAGTTGTCGAGTTGGATGGCGCCGTTGGTTCCGTCCACTGAGAAGCTCGCAGCGCCCGAAGGGATCTTCCAAGTGCCTCCCACATCGGCCTGGCCCCAACCGCCGTTGACGGTGCGATTGAAGCCGTCCTGGGCAACGACATTGGTGGGGGGCGCAGCGGCCTCCTCCTCGACCTCCATGAAGTCCCAGGTCGCGGGGAACGTCCCACCACCGGACGATGTCGAGATGATTCCGGTTGCCATCCCTTGCTCATTGGAGTTCAACCAGCCCGATGGAATGGGCTGGGGCTGACCAACCGGAATGCGATCTGATGTTTGCCCCCCGGCCGTTGTGCTGTAGGACGCCTGGACGCTGAGGGACTCCGGATCCACCGTCAGGTACAGGTCGATCGCGTTGGGACCCGGAAGGTTTACTGGCGTCACGCTCGACGCAGATGTCGTTCCGTTCACCTCGCGCTCGACCTGGATCCCAGGACTTCCATTGCCTGCGGTTGCGACGACCTTCACGTAGTTGTCCTGGTCGCCCGTTCCGACGAACAAGCCCATTGACTGCTTACCCGTTGGTTCCACTCCCGCGAAGGGGGCGAGGATGGCGGTGTGCGCTGTGAACGGAGTCGTGGCAGGAGCGAAGCCGAACTGGAATCCGTATTTCTGGTCGTTCGACGCCCCAGTTGCGGTGCCTGGATCCACAGCATCGACGGTGGTGACTCCCGCGGCGCCTCCGCTCGTCATCTGATCGGCATCGAATTGCGAGAGGTAATCGCTCGACCCATTGTTCATTAGGCCCGTGAACCCAAGACCGAGCAACCCTCCGGGATTCGGTGCGCCGTTGTTCCAGGAGTACGAGATTGGTAGCTCAGTCGAGAGGCCGTTGTGATCGTCCACAGCGAAACGATCACTGGAGTCAGACGTTCCGTCGTTATCGTCATCTGGGTCATTGATGTCTGACACGAAGTCGCTGTCTGCGTCAGCAGGAATGTCACCTGACGAACAGGGGTTCGTGTTGTTGTCCAGCTCGTCCGCGTTCGAGTAGCCATCGCCGTCCTCATCGAGTGCGGCGCTGTCAGCTCCAGTGCAGGAGCCTCCATTGGCGTCATAGTCATTTGGCTCGAAGACGTAGATGGAGCCGTTGGCTTGGTCGCCAACCCAAATCGTTCCTGGAAAGGCGTCTTCGTCTCCCAGGCTTACGACATCCAGCGGACGTTGTCCGACTGTTGAGAACAACGGGGTGTTGGCAGTGACCGCGGTACCGGCGTCATTCAGCTGAACTCGCGAGATGCTGTTGCTGACGAAGCCCGCAGTCAAGATGTCACCCTGCATGGCTCCCGCAAAGTTGCTTGCGGTGTATTCGGCGAGTCCGTTCGTCGACGCCTTCCAAGATGTCAGTGCCGTGCTTTGCACTCCGTTGGGTGCTATGTAGTCGCATTCCACGGGGTTCTCTACGTTCACCGGCGACTGCGCGTTTGCGTTGAACGTGTTGCTGGTGTTCCCGCGAGTGGGATTCGGGTGGCCTCCGTAGTAGCCCTCGCTGAGTAGATGCAGGGTGTCCGGGGCTGAGATGCCCGGTTCGTTGGGTGCGTTGCTGCACGATCCGGTCGGCCCCTCACCGATCGGCACGTCGCCCCAGCCAGCGTTGGACCCGTTGTCGATCGTGTACATCTGGCCGTTGCTGTGCCTCAGGAGGTCGTACGGGTTACGGAAGCCCGGCGCGAAGACCTGAACAGGACCGCCGGCGACGAGTCTTGCTTGGTTCTTGCCATCGTTGCCCCCGAACGGGTCGTTCGCGTCCAGGGACCCTGCACGGTCTTCGTCGTCAAGAGTTGGTAGGTCGTACGTGGTGTTGCCGATTGCGTCCAGGTCGACCTCGAGAACCGCAGCCGACAGCGCGTACTCCGGTAGAAAGGCGAAGTTGTTGGACGGCGCCCCCTCGTTGGTGTTTCCGCCCATCGCTACGTACATCGTGTTGGTGGCCGGGTCCAGCTGGAGGCCGTTGGCCGAGTGGTTCTCCTCAGAGCGCGGAAGTCCGCGCACCAGGTTCAGGCGACTCCACGAGGTGCCGTTCCAGTCGAGCCGCGACAGCATGCTCGAGTTGGTGTCGAGGTTGAGATCGGAACCCTCACCACCTCCGCCAATGCGGGGATCGCTTGACGTGGCGTAGACAACTGGGGCCGACGCTGATCCCGTCACCAGCATCCCCGTGATGATTCGTGTGCTCACGTTCGAATTCGATGAGCCGTCGTCGTTGTGGTTCGGGATCTTCTGAATGAGGTCGATTGATTCGGTGTCCGTTACCTCGTACGTGTTGGGGCCGGTCCGAGCGATCGTGTACGCCTTGATGAGGCCGTTGAACTGCGCTGCGTAAAGGCGATTGTCCGGTCCGAACTGCACGCTCGTGACGCCGTTGGAACTCTCGCCGATCAACGTGCTCTTACCGAATCCCAGAGCGGCCCCGCCGGAGGCGGGAATGATCTCGATGGCGTTGATCACCGGGTTGTCGACCACGTGGTCGAACGCGACGTTGAGAGCGGTGTCGCTCTGAACACGGAACTCCTTGACCACCCCGGTGTTGGCTCCGACGTCCGCGTAGATGTCGTAGTTGTTCAGGACGACCGAGCCTTCGATGGAGACGTCGAACACTCGTGATCCGACCTGCTGCGCGGGCGGATAGATCTCTGCGAAGTAGAGCCTGACGTCGTAAGCGCCGGTGGTGGTCGGGAAGCTCCACGCCATTTCAGCCCCCGAGGCCGGGTCGTATCGCTGCTTCTTGAACACCTTTACCGGTGTGTCCGCCGGAACGCCAGGATCGAGAGTGATGGCCGAGGTCGTGGCGGTGACCTTGGCGTTGCTCTGCGCTTGGTTGAGGAATGGGGACGGAGAGCTTGCCGTGTCCGCCGACCACACCGGAGTGCCGGCCACCTCTGGTCCGCCGGCATTCACGCGGAACGAAGCGGTTGCCGCCTGAGCCTCTGGCCCTGCGAAACCAGCGGCGGCCATGATCCCGGTAACGAGCGCGCCTGTGAGAAGAGCCGTCACAAGACTGCGGCTGTGCTTCCGCGTGGCGGATTCCATGGTGATCGTCCTTGCTATCGGTTGCGTTTCACTTCGCTGGGCTCTCACTGCCCACGTGCTCCGAGAACTTGCACGCAAGTGCGGAGCAGGATCTTGATGTCCAGCCATAGCGACCAGTTCTCGATGTAGTAGTTGTCGAACCTGGCGCGTTCGTCGATCGACGTGTCGCCACGCAGACCGTTGATTTGCGCCCACCCTGTGATGCCGACGGGCACGCGATGCCGGTGGCTGTAGCTCGGCACCTGGGAGCCAAATTGGGACGCAAAGTGTGGCCGCTCTGGCCGGGGCCCGACGAGGCTCATGTCGCCGCGAAGAACGTTCCACAGCTGCGGGAGCTCGTCGAGTGAGGTGCGCCTGAGAAAGCGTCCAACCGGACCCATCCGTGGGTCGTCCTTGACCGTCCACGTTGTCGCAGAGTCGGCGTCCGAATGCGGTCGAAGGCTCCGGAACTTGAGCATCTGGAACTCGTGGCCATCGCGCCCGATTCGCTGCTGACGGAAGATGACCCCTGGCCCGCCCTCGATCGCTACCACGACTGCGCAGGCGACGAGCACCGGAAGAGCAAGGACTAGCAGGACTGCACTCATCACCACGTCAAAGAGTCGCTTCAGATACCAGCCGAAGCTCGTGAAGGTTGGTCGCTTGACCTGGATGAGCGGGATCCCATGCACCTCGTCGATTTCGTGTGTCATGTGGTGCAGTTCGAACAGGCGAGGCACGTAATAGATGGCGCAGTGCAGCCGCTCGCACGCACGAAGGACGTCGACCAGCCGAGACTCCCGCAGCGTTGCGAAGGCAACGACAACTCGCTTGATCCGAAGGTCGCGGACGGTGCGCTCCAGGTCGGTCCACGATCCAAGCAAGGGAGCAGGAAGGTCGTGCGGTTCTGCGGTAGGGCTCTCGTCGAGGAAGCCAACCGGGTCAAGCCCGTACCTGGCGTCGGCCTTCATCGCCTCGACCAGGTGAACGCCCACCTGGCCCGCGCCCAGAACAATGGTTCGATGGCGCAGTCGTCCTCGTACCCTGCCGAACCGGATGAGCTGGTACGCGAGGGCGCGCCCCACCGTGAGGCACACGACGCCCAGCAACAGAGCCCGGACGAGGGCCGCAAGATCAAGCGCCATGTCAGTCGGAAGAGTGGCGAGCACGGACGCGGACGCGGCCAGGAACGTAGCTGCGCAGAGCGAGGGCAGGTCGTCGAGGACGGACCTGTGCAGCTTTCCGTGATACAAGCCGAAAGAAGCCAGCGCTATCAGACCGCTGACGGCGAAGAACAGGTCGCCACGCCAGCCTGTCGCGGTCCCGGCGGATGCGACGGTCAGCGCGATCGCGTCGAAGACGAACAGATACGGCGAAGCGCCTAGACGAATGAAGCGGCGCGAGAACCCGGTGATCTCCGGGCGGGACGAAAGACGCGTGAGGGCGCTGTCACTAGCCTGATATTCCAGGGCAGAGCGAGCGACCTGATCGTTCGGAGGCTCACCAGGCCGGCCGGCCCCCGCATTGCGAAGGCGGGCCTGCTCCACTGGCGCCCGCTGAGCGTTCAAGTCCCCTCGTCGTCGCTAGGCAATGTTGAAGACGAATTGCCCGCTTACCCCCGAGGGTCCGCGTGAATCACTCTGGACGCGGCATTCTTCGGTTGATCATGACTTCCTTGAGCGACGCCTGTGCGCATGAACGTGCACATGAACGCTGTGTCAGATCAGCGCTACGTAGAGCACGTTCCGGCGCGGTACTACCCGCTGCTTCAGCGCCGAGGGATCAGAGAGTTCTGCGCGACCGTTGTGTACCTGTTGACGGCCATGATCTTTGGGAACTCGCGATTCTCTCGACCGAAGCGGTTGTGTCGAATCTCGACGTCGCGCACCGAGCGAAGAACGTAGATGTGTTTGCTCGTGCGCCCTCTGATCAGGTTCCGCTTGATCAGAACGTCCCGAACCGGACCGAGCCCATCAGTGATCATGAAGGCAGACGTCATGTAGCCCTCACCGTTGCCGTAGGGCGACTTGAGCAGATGCTCGCCCGCCCTTTCTCCGCGGCCGAAGGACCACGCGAAGATCGTGTTGTGCACGAACTTCATGTTTGAACCGCGCCCGATCTGAACGGCGTCGTTGTGCGTCCACCCGTTGTCTTGTGTCTCGTCGGTCGTGCGGAACAAGTCGTGGATGTAGCTGTCGCGCACATCGACATTGCCCTCGGCCTTGAGGCCATCAAACGTGCCGAAGATGTCCACTCGTCGCAGCGTGTAGTCACGCCACTTCAGAGCGGAGCCTTCCCTGATGCCGCTCCGAACGCCCAGCGACGACGACCACATGCGCAGGCCGGTTCCGTTGTTGGTGGTCATGCCTTTGACGCGTGTGCAACGGACCTTGACGCGGTTGTGGTCAATGAAGAGGTCGCCCTTGATCAGGAGGTTTGACACGACCTGCCCCGCGCGACGGGTGTGGTAGTTCCCGTCGACAACCCGGAGGTCGGCCCTCGGAGGAACTCCAGTGTTGTGGGCTCTCGGGCGCTCCTGAAGCGGACCAGGCAGCGTCTTGCGCTGACAGATCCGAGGCTGCTTGGTCCGCGTTGACGTGCGCTGCCGAGCATCGCCGTCGCCGTCCCCATCCGAGGTGTCGCGCAGTGACTCGCGCTCGATCGAGAACGACGCCGCAGTCTTCACCTTCGTGCCGTCCTCGAACACTGCGAGCGCGACGACGCGGTGATCACCGGTTCCGAGGTCATCCAGCAGCAGCGGACGCCCTGCCTCGCCGGTGCCTCCCAGGAGGTCATAAGGGGCTTCGTGCTCTACCTGCGTCGGAGTCGCACTGGTCGAGAGGTCGAGCCAGAACGTCACCGACTCAGCGCCCTTTGCCACGGCAAAGACGTAGTACGCCTTCCGTTGGTCCAGCGATCCCTGCAAGGGGGATGAGTCGACGCGGTCGGCAGTCGTGCCGTACCTCAGCTCAACCTGCGGCTGATCGGGGGTGCCGTTGTCGTCGTCGCCGGACGCGTACGGGCCGAATGTCGTGATGACCAGCGCGCTGATCATCAAGAAGGCACCACTGACGAGGACTAGAACGCGTGCAGAGGGGAATGGATGTACTCGAGTCATCGGATATCCGATCGGGTCGGGTGGGGGATGTGTCGGCGTGATCAAGGAAGCGCTGAACAGTTCATCCGCGTTCATCCCACGTTCGATCCGGCTTCCGTCCTGCGACGGGCAGCGGCGTGGGGCGCGTGGTGAGAGTTGATGATCTCCGAAGGGTCGGGGCCATGACGTCCCCCAGCGCGGACACCGTAGCGGTTGTCACCTCGGCGGAGAAGTTAGGCGGGGCCGAACGGAGTCTCGTTGCGCTTGCGCGCGAGTTGCCTGCGGCCGGGGTTCATCCAGTGATCATCGCTCCGCGAGGTGAAGTGATCAACGCCGCGATTGCTGCAGGGATCTGCGTGCGCGAACTACCGCTGAGTGGTGGGTTGCCGATCAGCCGCAGCAGATCAGGACGGAAGCATTATCCGATCTTGAACGCCGCGATGATCATCGCGGCCAAGTGCCGCGATGCAATCCGACTCAGCAAAGTGATCATTGACGTCAAGCCTGGCGTCGTGCACAGCAACAACTTGCCGAGTCACTTTCCAGTGATCATTGCCGGCACGTTCTCCGGTACGCCGGTGACGCTGCACTTACGCGAGATCATCGCGCCAGGACCAGGCCGCGCTTTGCTCGCGATCTTGACGCGTATGGCGTCGGCTGTCGTGGCGATCAGTCCCGCAGTGGCGGCAAGTGTGAGCTCCGGCCGCGTCGTCACCGTCCTCAACCCGGTTCCCGGGCCCGCTGCGTCGGTGGAACCGCTCGATTGGCCCCGACCCGCACTTCCCGTCATCGGCTACCTCGGACGCATTGATCAGCGCAAGGGAGTGCACGACGTCGTTCGCCTGGCACACGAGTTCCCTTCCCTTGTACGCGTGGTCGGTGATCTTGACGCGGCGAGCCCCGACTATCGACGGCAACTGCGTGAACTGGCTGACCGTGCGTTTCCCGGCAGGGTGGAGTTCGCTGGCATGACGGATGACCCGTACGCCGCCTTGGCCGGTTTTGACGTCCTGGTGGTCCCGTCAAGGCAGGAGCCCTTCGGACGGGTAGCCGCGGAGGCTCAGCGCCTTGGCGTTCCTGTCGTGGCGGCGGACCGCGCGGGGTTGCTTGCTGTTGTCACCGACGGCGTGTCTGGGCTCACCTACCCGCCCGGCGACATCGAA
>DASUFV010000114.1:0-2030 GCA_036274415.1 Actinomycetes bacterium | reverse complement strand
CCTTTGACGCCGAGCCGCAGCCGACCGACCAACTGACCGACGAATCGGTGGATGAGAGCTCGACAGAAACGGTTGTCAGCCTCGGCGTCGGAGTAGTGGTGCTTGCGCTGCTGACCGCCGCCGGGTTGCTGTGGTGGCGTCGGCGTCCCACCTGATGCGCGCGCTGTTTGTGGCGGTTGCCCGGGGCGGCACTCGGCGAGCCTAGGCGTCCACCAGGTGTGCACTCGGCGGGGGTTCGCGTTGGTCCGTGTGGGTGATGCCTGGGCGTTCTCCCGCGGCGCGCGGCGTCCCGATTTAGCCTGACGGTGATCTTGGGGGTCGGATGACCGGAGCGAGGCGTTGGGCCGCCGCATGCGCTGGTGCGCTTGCGGTTGTTTCGCTGCCCGCCCTCACCACCGGCGCGGACGCCGGTGTCGACCCGGTGCTCGTCACGGTTTCGCCGGAGCGTCAGGTGTCGAACGGACGCGGCACAGTCGACATCTCGGTCAACGTCGTCGCCGGCGCGACGAGCACGTGCACGCTCTTCAGCGAGACGGGCGAGATGGGGCAATGGCACCCGTGCCTGCCCGAGTACTCGTTCGACGCGTCGATGTTCACCGACGGCGACTATCGGCTGGCCGCTCGAGCGAAGAAGAACGACGTCCGCGACTGGACGGCGTCCTACTTCTACGTCGACAGCGTTGCGCCGCAGACCGAGATTCATTCGCAGTATCCGTCGCTGCTGACGAGCGGATCGTTCTACGCGTCGTGGTCGCTCAAACGACGGGACTCGTCGCCAACGTTCGAGGTGCAGTCGCAACAGGACAGCCCGTTCCGCGGGCTCGGCAACTGGCGCGACGAGGCCAAGACGGATGCCAACGCGATGAAGTTCACGATCGACCCAGGCGAGACGGTGTGCGTGCGAGTGCGCGCAACGGACGCCGCGGGCAACACGGGATCTTGGTCGCGAGAGCTCTGCCGGACGCGCTACCTGGATGACCGCGACCTCGACGGATGGCGCGACAGCAACAAGTGGGACGCGATTCAGTTCAGCGGCAACATCAAGGGCACAGCACTTGTGAGCAAGTCCAAAGGCGCCACTGTCACTCTGCCAGACATGCGCGTGGGCCGGCTGGTGCTGTTCGGTCGCAAGGGGCCGTACGGCGGATCGATCGAGATCCGAATTGGTGGCGACGTCGTCCAGCGCGTCTCACTGAAATCTGCGGAGCCCAAACGTGCGACGCTGTTCCGCAGCGACTGGCGCGTCCCGCGGGACGGCCGATTCGCGATAGAAGTGACGTCAGCCAACGGCAAGTACGTACATCTGGACGCGCTGATCCTGCATCGCACGCCGTGAGGCCCGTGCACTCGGCGTGCTGAGGCCTCTCGACCAGCACTCGGCAGGCGTTAGTGCCAGCGGACGGACTTCGCCGCACCGACGATCGCCGCGATGGTGAGGACGCCGATGACTCCCAGCAGTGGCCATGCGGCGTCCTGCCCGCGGGCTGCGGTGACGACGACGGTCGTCATGATCGGGATGCCGGTGGCCGCCAACAGTACGAACACCGCGGGCGCTGCTGCATAGCCGAGTGGACGTCGCTGCCAGAGCGACCAGCCGACGAACGCTGCTGCGGGCAGGAAGAACGCCAGGTCGAGTACGTGCACGGGGTTGGTCGGCAGGTTGAGCTCGTCGATCACCTCCGGCGTCTCACCGGCCAGCAGCGCGGAGACGATGTCGCTGAGCCACATCAGGGTGAAGAGCCCGGCGACCGTCATCAGGAACGCGCCAGCCACGCGGCGGCGGTCTCGGTGCATCGCATCGGCGACCGCTGCGGCGTCCAGCGCGAACGCTCCTGCCACGAGCGTGAACGTGGACGCGCCCAGCACAGCAACCCACAGCAGGAACAGCGGGCCGAAGTGAATGGCGAACGCGTAGATCACGTAGTTGTAGACCGTGAACGCGATGAAGCCGAGCCACAGCAGGTACGCGCCCATCGAGCCGCGCAGTGCACGTCGGGCGAGCACGATCGTGAGCGGCGCGACGATGACGA
>DASUFV010000113.1:0-7222 GCA_036274415.1 Actinomycetes bacterium | reverse complement strand
CCCGGCGGCCTGAGGCGTCGATCTTCACTTCATCCAGACGAGACGTGTTGACGACCAGGGCATCGTCCAGCCGAGGAAAAGCGGATGCGTTGTGGCCGGTCGCTTGGACCGCCACCTCTTGGCCCCGACGTTGGGCTTCGACCACGGCTTCAGCAACGCCATTTGCATCCTCAGGGACGACGATGGCCGCAGGGCGCAAGTCGTCGGTGAGATTGAACGTGCGTCGAAGGTCGTTCCACCTGCGGTCGTCCCGGCCTATCGGGGACAGGTCACTCGCCCCCGCAATCTGGGCGGACCGAGGATCTTCCAACGTCGGGTGGACCGTCATGGCGCAAACCTTTCAGTGAGCACGACTGTGTATCGAATAGGAAAGCACCGAATTCCCCAGGTGTCAATTCATCGAACAGCGCTGTGCGATAATCGGGCCGTGAGCCGGAAGTACGAGCAAACCAAACGGGCCGAACAGCAGAACGAGACGCGACGACGCATCGCTCGCGCCGCCGTGGAGCTGCACAGTCTCGTCGGACCGGCACGAACCACGGTCAGTGCTGTTGCCGATCGGGCCGGCGTCCAACGCAATACGTTCTACCGGCACTTCCCGGACGACCGCTCCCTGATGGCAGCGTGCTCAGCCCTCTTCGACAGCGAGCACCCCCTACCCGATCCACGCAGCTGGGTGCGCGAGAGCGATCCGACCGTACGTGCCGAGAGCGCTCTGTCCGCGCTGTACGCCTACTGGGATCAACACGAGAGTTTGATCGGAAACGTGCTCCGGGACGCCGAGACCGACGACATTGTGCGTGAAGCGGCGTCGCGGAGTTGGGGTGCGGCACTCACCCAGATTCGCGATTCCATCGTGGGTCCTTTGGACAGCACGCCAAGGAAACAGAGCATGGCCGAGTTGATCGCGTTTGCCGATCTGGCGATCTCTTTCCGGACCTGGCGAACATTGGTCCGTGACAACGGCCTGACCTCCCAGCGGGCCGCCGCGCTCATGGCATCGCACCTGGCGTCCGAGGCCTTCTGACCGTACGTCAGACTCGCCCGGGCGGGACTACCGCTGGTATTCCCCGATCAAGGTGGCCCCAGCCGAGCCCTCGCTGACCTCACCGCAGATCCACGATCGGACGCCGCGCTCGCCAAGCAGGCGCACGGTGTCGTTCGCCGCGTCGGCATCGACGACCGCCACCATGCCTACGCCTTGGTTGAACGACTGCTCGAGCTCGGCCTGAGGCACGTCTCCGACTTCACCGACCAGACCGAAGATGCGCTGCGGCGTCCAGGTCGACCGGTCGACCACGGCCGAGAGTTGCTCGGGCAGGACACGCGCGAGGTTCTCGGCGAGTCCGCCGCCGGTGATGTGCGACAGGGCATGAAGCCGCGGACCCTGTGCCTGCGCCAGCGCGAGGCAGTCAGCGCTGTAGATGCGGGTCGGTTCGAGCAGTTCCTCGCCCAATGTGCGCCCGAGGTCTTCGACCGGGCGACCGACGTTCCACCCTGCGACGGTGAAGAAGACGTGCCGCGCGAGCGAGTAGCCGTTGGAGTGCATGCCGCTGGATGCCAACGCGACGAGCACGTCGCCCGACCTCACCCGCTCGGCCCCGAGCACGTCGTCGGCATCGACGATGCCCGTGCCGGCGCCGGCAATGTCGTACTCATCAGGGTCGAGCAGCCCGGGGTGCTCGGCGGTCTCGCCGCCGACGAGGGCAGCGCCGGCGAGCTGGCAGCCTTTGGCGATGCCGGAGACGATCGACGCGATCTTCTCGGGAACCACTTTGCCGGTGGCGATGTAGTCGGTCATGAAGAGCGGCTCTGCGCCGCACACGACGAGGTCATCGAGCACCATCGCCACCAAGTCGATGCCGATCGTGTCGTGCACATCCATGCGTCGAGCGATGTCGACCTTGGTGCCGACACCATCGGTCGACGATGCCAACAGTGGACGCCGCAAGTGCGTGTAGGGAGTCAGGTCGAACAGCCCGGCAAAGCCGCCGATCCCACCGACGACCTCTGGTCGTGTCGCAGAGTCGACGCTGGACTTCATCAACTCGACGGCGCGGTTGCCGGCCGCGATGCTGACACCGGCGCTCTCGTACGTCGACGTCACATGCTGCGATCCGGCCGGAGCTTCGGTCACGGACGCCCCAACGCGTCGGCAGCTCCGGTGGCGGCGGCGAGAGACGTGAGGCCGTCCGCGTCCGGCAGGCGTTCACTGCTGGTGCTGCCGCGTTCGTAACCCTCGAGCAGATGCTTACCGAGCTCTTCGGGCTCGGGCAGTTCGACGGGGTACTCGCCGGTGAAGCAGGCGGTGCAGAGTCGTTCTCGCGGCACAGTCGTCGCCTCGATCAACTCGTCCAATGTGATGTAGGCGAGCGAGTCGGCTCCGACCGACTGGCAGATCTCGTCGACCGACAGGCCGTTGGCGATCAGCTCTGCGCGGGTGGCGAAGTCGATGCCGTAGAAGCACGGCCACTTGACCGGCGGGCTCGAGATGCGCACGTGCACCTCTGCCGCGCCTGCCTCGCGCAACATGCGCACGAGAGCGCGCTGCGTGTTGCCCCGCACGATCGAGTCGTCAACGACGACTAGTCGTTTGCCAGCGATGACATGGCGAAGCGGGTTGAGCTTGAGCCTGATGCCCAGCTGCCGGATCGTCTGCGACGGCTGGATGAACGTGCGTCCGACGTAGGCGTTCTTCACGAGCCCCTGTGCGTACGGCAGGCCCGACTCTTGCGCGTAGCCGATGGCTGCAGGTGTGCCGGACTCTGGCACGGGGATCACCAGGTCGGCGTCCACTGGGGCCTGCCTCGCGAGCCGACGTCCGACGTCGACGCGTGCCTCGTGGACGCTGCGCCCGGCGATGCTGGTGTCGGGGCGGGCCAGGTAGACGTACTCGAAGATGCAGCCCTTGGGGTCGGGCTGCGCGAACTGCTGCGTGCGAAGCCCGTGTTCGTCGATCGCGAGCAGCTCGCCTGGCTCGACCTCGCGGACGTACGAGGCGCCGACGATGTCGAGCGCAGCGGTTTCGGACGCCACCACCCAGCCGCGCTCGAGGCGTCCGAGCACCAGCGGCCGGATGCCTTGCGGGTCGCGGGCGGCGTACAGGGTCGACTCGTCCATGAAGACGAAGCTGAACGCGCCGCGCAGGAGGGGCAGGATCTCGAGGGCGGCCTTCCCGGCCGACCGCGACGGATGGTTGGCGAGCAGCGTCGTCACGAGGTCGGTGTCGGACGTCGCGTTGGGAGCGGCGAAGCCGGGGAGCAGCACTTCACCGCGTGAGACCTCGGACTCGGCGGCGAGGCGGGCCAGCTCTCCGGTGTTGATCAGGTTGCCGTTGTGGCCGAGGGCAATGCCGCCGTCGCCGGTGTGGCGGAACGTCGGTTGGGCGTTCTCCCAGTTGCTCGACCCGGTCGTGGAGTAGCGCGTGTGCCCGATCGCTAGGTGGCCGGTGAGCGTGGCCAGGTGTCTCTCGTCGAACACCTGCGCGACCAGGCCCATGTCTTTGTAGACCACGATGCCGGCGCCGTCGCTGACCGCGATGCCCGCGGACTCCTGGCCACGGTGCTGCAGGGCGTACAGCCCGAAGTACGACAGCTTGGCGACCTCTTCGCCAGGGGCCCAGACGCCGAAGACCCCGCATGCATCGCGGGGTCCGTTGTCTCTGGTGTGGTCTCCGTTGTTTACGCCGGAGCGTGCCCGGGGGTCGTCCGACACCACGGGGAAGTCGTGGGTGAGCCGTCCATCGCCGCGCTTCACCCGCCCAGTCTAGGGGACCTTCTGGAACCCCTCCAAAGCCACCAACGCCCCGGCAACCCCCCAGCCCGCGCCCCTGTTTGGGGCAACCCCCAACCCCTTTTGGGGGCAACGACGCGTTGGTTCCGTCTATTGGAGGTTTTGCAGAGTCATCCCCTTGGCTTCCCCGGCGCGGACGGCGTCCGATCAGCGCGGCTCGATCCGTGAGTGTGTTATCCCTCCATATGACGGAGGGAACGCGTCGTTGCACCCAAACGAGGGGGTTACCCGGCGAGGGGCTACCAGGGGCGGGAGCGGCGGACGCCGGACGCGGAGTCCGGCAGCTCGGCGATCACGGCGTTCTGGACGTGGGTGAAGATCACGCTGCGGGGGTCGATCAACTCGAAGTGGCCGCAGGGCAGCTCGGCGAGGCTGACGCCGGGATGGCGCGCGGCGTAGCTGGCGCTCAGCTCGAGCGGGACGACCGTGTCGTGGACGCCGTGCAGCAGGCGCACGCTGGCGTGAGGCGCAGGCAGCCGGGCTGGGTCGGCCAGGTCGTACCGGTCGGGCCGGTCCTCCGGGCCGCCGCCCATGACGTCGTGGACGGGGTTCTCGTCGCCAGACTTCTCGAACAGGCGAGCCATCTCGGTCAAATCCGCGATCGCGGCCAACCCGATCACCGCATCCACGGTCGGCACCGGTTCGGTGGTCGTCGCCCACAGCGCCAACTGCCCGCCGGCGCTATGACCGACCACGATCCGTCGGGACGCCCTCGGATGATGCTGGACGATCTTGCGCAACCCGATCCGGACGTCGTCGAACGTCGTTGGCCACCCACCGTCGCCACCGACCCTGCGGTACTCCAGCAGGACGGTCGTCACGTCCAGCGCCGACAGTGCCATCGCCAACCCGCGACAGTGCGACCGGTCGTACTGCTGCTTCCAGAACCCGCCGTGGACGACGATCACCAGCGGCGCGTCCGGGCTGCTGGCCCAGATCTCGGCGACCTGCTCGGGGTGATCGCCGTACGCGACGGTGACCGGCGCAGCACTGGACGCGCGCGACAAGATCGAACGATCCTCCTGAGGCACTACGCGAACCTACCCGCGGACGACATCACGTGACACGCGGACGTTCGGGTGGCAGTGCGAGGTGCGCACCGGACGCCACAAGATCACGCAGGCGCGTCATGCCCTTCCACACGTCCACGAACGACGTGCTGATCGGGACCGGCGCGAGCCGCAGCAGGTTCGGCGGCCGCACGTCTGCCACTACGCCCGCCGCGATGGCGGCCTGCCCGATGCGGTACGCCTCATCATGCGCGAGGACGACGTGGCCCCCGCGACGCTGGGCGTCCCTGGTGGACGCGACCGTGAAACCGAGAGGCGCCAACCAGATGTCGCTCAGCTCGATGAGGTACTCGGTCAGTGCCACCGACTTGTCGCGGAGACGGTCGATCCCCGCATCCGCGAGCATCGCGACGCCGGCGTCGGTCGTCACGAGTCCCGGGATCGGCGGAGTTCCCGTCTGCCACCGAGCGATGCCGTCGGCGGCACGATAAGGCGCGTCCATGTCGAACGGGTCGGACGCGCTCCACCAGCCCTGGATCGGGTTGTTCAGTCGGTGTTGCAGATCACGCCGCACATACAGGAAGCCAGGCGACCCGGGCCCTCCGTTGAGGTACTTGTACGTACAGCCGACGGCGAGGTCGACGCCGAGGTCGTCGAGCGCAACCGGGATGGCACCAGCGGAGTGTGCGAGGTTCCAGAGCACCAGCGCACCCGCGCGGTGCGCCTGTTCGGTCAGCTCGGTGACGCGAGCGATCGTCGCCGATCGGTAGTCGACGTGCGAGAAAGACACCAGTGCCACGTCATCGGCCAGGTAGGTGTGCACGTTGTCAGTCGTCACACCTTCGACCGAGTCGGCTGGCACCAGACGCAGCTGCCCCTTCCGCCGCTCAGCAGCGCCCTGGAGCACGTAACGGTCGGAGGGGAAGTTTCCGGCGTCGGTCAGCAGCACCTTGCGTCCCGGTTGAGCCTCGAGGACGGCGACCGCGAGCTTGTACAGGTTGACCGATATGGAATCGGTGACGACCACCTGGCCGGACGCCGCGCCAACCAACGCGCCGATGCGGTCGCCAACATCGAGCGGCAGGGTGCTCCAGTGCTGCCAACCTCGCACGAGCTCAGTGCCCCACTCGTCATCGACCAGACTTCGCATCCGTTCTCGCGTAGTCAGCGGCAACATCCCGAGGCTGTTGCCGTCGAGGTAGACCAGGTTCGGGTCTGGACGATGGAACTGGTCGCGGTACGAACGCAGTGGATCGGACGCGTCCAGCTCGACAGCGCGGGCGCGTTCAGTTGCCGGGACACTCACTAGAGGCGACCACCCGCGTGTCCGGGATCTCCGGAGAGCTTTTGGCTGAGATAGACCGGAACGATCGAGATGAGGATCAGGATCGCCGCTACCGCGTTCACGATGGGGCCCTGGTTAGGACGGAAGAGGCTCTGGAAGATCCAGATCGGCAACGTGGTCACGTCCGCAGGAGCCGTGAAGAGCGTGACGACGATCTCGTCGAACGACAAACCGAACGCCAACACTGCACCAGCAACCAGAGCAGGCCGAATGAGCGGGAACGTCACGAGCCGGAACGTCGTGAAGACGCCGGCACCGAGGTCCATCGATGCCTCCTCAGGATTGGTGCCCATGCGCCGCAGGCGTGCGATGACGTTGTTGTAGACGACGACGATGCAGAACGTCGCGTGCGCGGCGATGACGGTGGGACCGACCGCGACGCCCAACCATTCCCAGGACGTTCCGAGCGCCGGCTTGAACGCCGTACGCAGCGCGAGCGCGGTGACGATTCCCGGAAGAGCCAGCGGCAGCACGATCAACAACGAGATCGTCTGGCGTCCGAAGAAGGAGTAGCGCCCCAGCGCAAAGGCGATCAGCGTTCCCAGCACGAGCGCGAAAAGGGTCGCCGCGATCGCTATGAGCACCGAGGTGAGGACCGCCTCGCGTGCTCCGGGATTGCTGATGGCCGCGTCCCACCATTCGGTCGTGTACGACTGTGGTGGCCAGGCAAACACCTTCGACGCGTTGAACGAGTTGATCAGCACGACGGCCAGCGGAATGTAGATGAAGGCCAGACAGACGAGAGCCATCGCCCCGAAAGCCAATCGGGCTCCGCGCGAGAGCGTCATGAGTCGCCCCTCACAAGTTGTCCAGGGCGCCGGTCCGTCGGACCACGGCGAGGTAGATGACCATGATCACGATGGGGATGGTGGCCATGGCAGCGGCAAACGGCAGGTCAGTCGTGTACGTGCTGTAGACGACACTTCCGAGCATTTGCGTCTTGCTGCCGACGATCTGCACGGTGATGTAGTCACCCAGACTCAACGAGAAGGTGAACACCGAGCCGGCGACGATGGACGGGTACACGAGTGGCAGCACCACTGACCGCAGCGTGCGTCCCGTCTTGGCCCCGAGG
>DASUFV010000112.1:0-2860 GCA_036274415.1 Actinomycetes bacterium | reverse complement strand
GGTCCTTCTGGGTCTGCCAGGTCGCACAGCAGGCTGAGGGGGACGCCGGCGCGCAGCAGCGACCAGGCCCGCGCCGTCCCAGGAGGGGTAATCACAATGGTGTAGTTCGGCAACCCTCGACTAAGACTTGAGCCTTTTCTGACCCGAGATTCAGGCACGAACTCACTCGCCGGTGTCGTCGATGCTACGCGGCAGGGCGGCGCGGACTCCGTCCCAGACAGTCTCATTCGCCGCGGTGAGGACGCCGAACCGCCCATCCCACGGGCGGTAGGGCGATCCGTCCAGCCTGGCCACCGTCAAGCCCACCTCCTCGGCGAGCAGCGTTCCCGGGGCGTGGTCCCACGGCAGAGTCCGCCAGTAGAGCGCGTGCGTCAGCTCGCCAGTCGCGGCCATCGGGTACACCATTCCGGCCGCCGACACGGGTGTGTGCTCGAGCCCCTCAGCCGCGAATCCATCCATCGCCGCCGCGCGTAGGTCAGGCGTCATCAGGCGAGTGCGCAGGACGCCACGCCAACCTGCACGGTCCGTCGCGGGAGGATCTGGCTGCGGAAGTTGGACGCCGTCGACGAACGCGCCACCCCCTCTTACGGCGGTGTACATGCGTTGATGGATGGGGTGCCAGATCCACGCTGCTGTGGTGAGACCGTCTTCGGTGAGCGCGACCATCGTCGCGAAGTCGGGACTGCCGTCGATGAACGACCGCGTGCCGTCCAACGGGTCGAGCACCCATGCCCGGTCGTGCGCGTGCGCTCCCGCGAGGATGCTCTCGTCAGCCGCCGCTGCCTCTTCGCCAACCACGGCAACGCCTGGGTCGAGCTCCAGGAGCGCCTTGGTGAGCAGCTCTTCGCTCTCGTGGTCGGCGTCCGTGACCCAGTCACCAGGCGCCTTCTCGGTGATCGCGGAACGCTCCAACGCGCGGAAGCGCGGAACGATGGCTTGGTCGGCAACGCGTCGGATCGCCGATGCAACCTCGTCGATCAGCTGCACTGTCGGAACCTCGGCCACATGACGTCCATCGTGACATGACCGCTCGTCGTGAGTCGTATCCCCGTTGTCAGTCGACGATTGTCAGCAGTACCGTGACGCGTCACTCACGGTCGGAGGCAGCGCATGGTGTCTTTCTCTCAGCCACCACAGCGCCGATACCGGGGATTCATCGCTGACAGCGAGCGCTGGGAGAGGTTCGCGTTCCGCCCGGACGACGTCATCATCACGACTCCCGCGAAGTGCGGCACGACGTGGATGCAGAACATCGTCGGGATGCTGCTGCACGACACCACAGAGCTGGGAGTGCCGATCAGTGTCATCTCTCCTTGGCTCGACATGCTCATTCGCACCGACGACGAGGTGTTCGGCATCCTGGACGCGCAGCCGCATCGGCGCTTCATCAAGACGCACACGCCGTTGGACGGGCTTCCGCGCGTTGACTCCGTGACGTACATCGCCGTCGTGCGACATCCGCTCGATGTTGCGTTGTCGGACCGCGACCACGACCGCAACATGCGCATGGACGAGACCGAGCGGCTGCGGGTTGCGGCTGCAGGGGAGCCGGACGCCGATGTCACGCGGTTTCCCGACTGGCCGGACGACGAGGGTGACTACCTGCGCTGGTTCATCGACAGCGATTACCCCCCAACCGGCAGCGGCCCGAACAGCCTCGACGACTACTGCCAACACGTCCGCACGTACTGGGAGGCCCGCGACGCCGACAACGTTCACCTCTTCCACTACACGGATATGTGGAACGACCTCGATGTGGAGATGCGCCGCGTTGCCGATGCGCTCGACGTCGTGCCGGACGAGGATCGATGGCCGGACTTCGTCCAAGCGGCGACGCTCGACTCCATGCGGTCAAGGGCGACGACGACAGCTCCCGAGGCTCACATGGCGATCTGGGAGTCGGCCGAGCAGTTCTTCAAGGTGGGCGGAACGCGGGACTGGGCGTCTTTGCTCACCGCCGAGGACATCGCGCATTTCGAAGCTCGTCTCGACGAAATGGCCGGCGACGCAGCGCAGTGGGCGGTGTCAGGTCGGACTGCGCTCGTCATATGAACAACCCGATCGTCTCCTACTACACAGACGACTATGTCGAAGCCGACCGTCTGTTCGCCGACCAAGCGGGTCAACTCGAGCTGGTTCGGACGCAGGAGATGCTCGCTGCGATCCTGCCGGAGCCGTCAGCGCGAATCGCCGACGTTGGTGGAGGCACCGGCATCTATGCGCGATGGCTTATGGAACTCGGGTACGAGGTCGAGCTGCTCGACCTGACACCAGCTCACGTCGAAGCGGCACGTGTCGCAAGCCCACAACTGAGTGCTCAGGTCGGAGACGCTCGGGATCTTCCGTGGGGCGACGCGTCATTCGACGCCACGTTGGTCATGGGCCCGCTGTATCACCTGCTCGATCGGTCGGAGCGACTACGCGCACTAGTTGAGGCTGCCAGGGTCACGCGCCCAAGCGGAGTCGTGGCGGTCACTGCGATCAGCCTGCACGCGTCCTTGCTCGATCTCGCCGTTCACAACCTGCTGCAGGAGGAAAACATCCCCCGCGTCCGGGAGATGATGGAGACCGGAGTCAACGACGGCCGGTTCGGTTTCACTGAGTCCTACATGCACACGGCCGATGCGTTCGAGGCGGAGCTGATGGACAGCGGCTTGCTCGACGTGACCGTCAAAGGCATCGAGGGGCCGGTGTGGCCGGTCACTCGGTTCCGGCCACCGGAAGGGGACCTCACTCCATTCGTGGCGGCGGCGCGGGTGGCCGAATCCGACAGGCACGTCATCGCGGCCAGCTGTCACTTCCTCGGTGCAGGTCGGGCCGCCTGACCTGAAGCCGCTGGGGGCCAGGTGGTCCGTCTACG
>DASUFV010000111.1:0-20186 GCA_036274415.1 Actinomycetes bacterium | reverse complement strand
CGATGGGGCACTTGGGCGAGTCGCACTTGCTGCCCTTGAGGTAGAGCTTCATTTTCGCGCGACGGCACTTGCGGCAGTCGGCTCCGGTGTACCTGGCCATGAACTTGGGTTGCTCCTGCTTCGAAGTCTTGGGTGCGGGGGTCAGACGCGGCGGCGCTTGGGCGGGCGGCAGCCGTTGAACGGGACGGGGGTGACGTCTTGGATCGAGCCGACCTCAAGGCCGGCGGCCTGCAGTGCACGGATCGCGGTCTCGCGTCCAGAACCCGGACCCTTGACGAAGACATCGACCTTGCGCATGCCGTGCTCCTGCGCGCGGCGGGCGGCAGCCTCAGCCACCATCTGCGCGGCGTACGGCGTCGACTTGCGGGAGCCCTTGAAGCCGACCTGGCCGGCGGACGCCCATGAGATCACCGCACCGGTCGGGTCGGTGATCGAGACGATGGTGTTGTTGAACGTGCTCTTGATGTGAGCGTGCCCGTGGGCGACGTTCTTCTTCTCCTTGCGACGCACCTTCTTGGCGCCGGTCTTGGGGGGCATGCAGTAACTCCTCGAGGTGATCGGTCCGCCCGGCGATGGGCAGGGGGACTACTTCTTGGTGGCCTTCTTCTTGCCGGCAACTGCCTTGCGCGGGCCCTTGCGGGAGCGCGCGTTGGTGTGGGTGCGCTGCCCACGGACCGGCAGTCCGCGGCGGTGACGAAGACCCTCGTAGCAGCCGATCTCGACCTTGCGGCGGATGTCGGCGGCCACCTCGCGGCGCAGGTCGCCCTCGGTCTCGTAGTGCTCCTCGATCCAGTCACGCAGCTTCACGAGCTGGTCGTCGGAGAGGTCTGCTGCCCGCATGTTCGGGTCGACGCCGCACGCGGCGAGCGTCTCCCTCGAGCGGGTACGGCCAATGCCGTAGATGTACGTCAGGGCGATCTCCATGCGCTTTTCACGCGGAAGATCTACGCCTACCAGGCGAGCCATCGTGCTCCTCTTACTGCTCGAAGGTCTTAGAGCTGTGTCGTTCCGGGCGTTGACCCGGTCTCCGGCCTTCTCCGGAGGTGGCGTCCCGCGTCGAAACTCCGCGGGGGTCGGACACAACCTTGGGTGGGGCAGGTCAGCCCTGGCGCTGCTTGTGGCGCAGGTTCTCGCAGATCACCATCACGCGACCGTGCCGGCGAATCACCTTGCACTTGTCGCAGATCGGCTTGACGCTGGGGTTGACCTTCATCGTGCGTGCTCCGTTGCGGTTACTTGTAGCGGTAGACGATCCGCCCGCGCGTGAGGTCATAAGGGCTCAGCTCCACCACGACGCGGTCCTCAGGGAGGATCCGGATGTAGTGCTGGCGCATCTAGCCGCTGATGTGCGCGAGAACCTTGTGGCCGTTGGTGAGTTCTACCCGGAACATCGCGTTGGGGAGAGACTCCACGACGGTGCCCTCGATCTCGATGGCACCTTCTTTCTTGGCCATGGTTCCTTTCGCGCCCTCACGGGCATTTCGTCTACAACAGGGGGCGGTTGGCTCTCGCCACTCGGGTTCACGCGCCATTCCCAGCCGCGGGCACGCCAGAACACCGGCTTTGAGCCGACGCGTCAGTCTACGGGACACCCCAGGTCAAAGGCCAATTCGGGCTGCCGCCCGATAGATTCCCCCACCCCCGCTCCAGCAGCGGGCCCAGGAGCAGCCCAAGGAGCAGCCGATGTCCAGCCCCCGTCTCCTCCCCGCCGCCGCGGCCAGCACCCTCCTCGCCCTCACCCTCATTCCTGCATCCCCCGCGGTGGCAGCGCCCGGGTGCGGCAAGGGGACGCTTCACCTGGTCGCCAGCCCGCTGACCGCGAAGGAGCGTGCGGTCAATGGTGCTGACGCCCTTCGACCGGACTCCCTCACCTTGGCGGGCTACATCGACAAGACCTTCGACCTCGACCCCATCATCGTGCGGTGGAACGGGTCGGTGCTGCGCCGTGAGCGGGTCCGGGAACGGCAGGTTGGCCGCGACGCCGAGTTTGACGACGTCACCGTGCTCAAGGGCGGGGCCGGATGGGCGGTCGGCCACTACCAAACCGACGAAGGCGAACGGGCGCTGATCCGCACCCGGGTCAACCGAGTGTGGCGGGTCACAGACCCTCCGCCCCTGCGCGGCCGAAGCACGCTCAACGGGGCGGTGGACGCGTCCAGCACCGACAACGTCTGGGCTGTCGGGTATCAGCGCGGTGGTCGTCGGCCGGCCGTCATTCGATGGAACGGCGATCGCTGGCGCACCATGCGAATACCCCGCATCGAGGGTGCCGACCGACACGTGGCGCTCGGAGTCGATGCGGTGAGTCGCAAGAACGTCTGGATCTCGACCACCTTCACGAAGAACGGAGTCACGAGAGCTCGGGTGTACCACTGGAACGGCGAGAAGTTCAGGCCTCATGTTCTGCCGCAGCCCAGTGACAGCCTCAATATCCCCAATGCCATTGCGGTGGGATCCCCCACCAACATCTGGGTCGCCGGACAGCATCTGGAAGGCGTTGTCACCGTACCGACGTTCTGGCACTACGACGGTGACACGTGGACGCACATCGCAGGGCCGACCGTCAGCGGCGAATCGCACCAGATCGCAGATGCCACGGTCGTCAAAGGCCGTCTGCTGGCCGTGGGCGAGGCCGACGACGGTGGTCCGGTCGCGCTGCTCATACGCAGCACCGTCGGTGGAACCGACCTGACCACTGGCGCTCCCACGGGCGACCCCGGTGAGCTGTCCGCGATCGGAGTGGCAGAAGGAACCAACGTTGCCGCTGCCGGTGGATCGTTCGGCGGCACGCTGATCGCGTACAGCAACTGCAGCTAATCGGCTCCCCTGCTGCTTTGGCGCCGCTGCTTTGGCGCCGCTGCTTTGACGCGCCCCTAGGGAAGGTGCTCGAGAGCCGGCGCCTCGGCATCGGCGTGCAGTCGGCGCAGCCGCTCGCTGCGGTCGAACTGGTACGCATGCCGCGCCACCCACACCGTGAGACCAACGGCAAGCACGCACAGGGCAATGCCGTACGTCGACGGTATGTCGAGGGCCTGGCCGATGGCGCTGCCGTTCACCAGGAGCATCAGGCCGCCGACCAGGGTGCCCATCACGTGGTGCGGCAGGCGTCCGGCCAAACGGGCGGCGAACGGTGCCACCGCGACGCCACCGGCGATCAGCCCGATGACGGCGAACCAGGGCATGTTCTCCTCGATCTGGTCAGCGCCGGTGAGAAAGCCAACAGAGGCACAGACCGCGACGAAGAACTCAGCGGCATTCACGGTTCCGACGACCTTGCGGGGCTCATGGTTGGTCACCGTCATCACCGACGGCGTCACCACTGGTCCCCAGCCACCGCCACCCATCGAGTCGGTGAACCCACCCAGGGCTCCGAGCGGACTGAGCCACCAGGCGCTGTGCCCGCGCTTGGGAGCCGGGATGAGCCGCTTGTTGAAGCCGAACCTCAGCAGAATCACCGCACCGAAGAACAGCAGGAGGCCGGCCATCCAGGTCTTGGCGGACTCGAGGCTGAGGTTGACCAGGACAACCGCGCCGAAGAACGCCGCGATCCCACCCGGGATCGCGACCCGAATCAGCGTGGCCTTGTCGACGTTGCCCTGCCGCCAGTGCGTCAAACCCGAGACGAACGTGGTCGGCAGCTTGGCCATGTGGGTGGCGGCGGACGCCGCAGCGGCGCTGACCCCCATCCACAGCAGGATGGTCGCCGAGGTGACGCCGAAGCCCATGCCGAGCGTGCCGTCGACGAGCTGGGCTGCACCACCGGCGATGGCAAACGCCAGGAAGAACCACATGTTGACACCTTTTCCTAGTGATTTAGTGGGAAAAGTGTGGCACGAACGTCGGGTTGAATGCAATCCCGACCGTCAATATCGGCAATGTGGGTTACGGGGGGGTTACGGGTGGGTTAGGGGCGGGGTTAGGGGGTGGGTCAGCGTTCCACGCGCCGGTGCCGGAACGCGGAACACCCTCTCCCCAGTGACCCAGGTCACACCTACCGTGCCGCGCATGTTCGCCAAGGTCCTGGTCGCCAACCGCGGAGAGATCGCGATCCGCGCATTCCGCGCGGCCTATGAGCTGGGCGCGCAGACCGTCGCAGTCTTTCCCTTCGAAGACCGCTGGTCCGAGCACCGGCTCAAGGCGGACGAGGCCTATGAGATCGGCGAGCGGGGTCATCCCGTCCGCGCCTACCTCGACGCCGAAGCCATCGTCGCGACAGCCACGATGGCCGGTGCCGACGCCATCTACCCCGGCTATGGGTTCCTCTCGGAGAACCCTGGGCTCGCCGAAGCCTGTTCGCGGGCGGGCATCGCGTTCGTGGGGCCGAGTGCGGACGTTCTGAGCCTGACCGGGAACAAGGCAACGGCGGTTGCCGCAGCGCGCTCAGCTGGCGTGCCCACCCTCGAGTCGCTCCCCCCAACAACCAGCGTCGATGCACTCGTGCGTGCCGCGTCCGACGTTCCACTGCCCCTTTTCGTGAAAGCAGTCGCGGGCGGTGGTGGACGCGGCATGCGCCGCGTCGACAACCCGTCCGAGCTGCGCACGGCCATCGAGACCTGCATGCGCGAGGCGGAGGGCGCGTTCGGCGACCCCACGGTGTTCGTCGAGCAGGCAGTGGTGAACCCCCGCCACATCGAAGTGCAGATCCTCGCCGATGGCGCCGGCCACGTCATCCACCTCTTCGAGCGTGACTGCTCCGTCCAACGCCGGCACCAGAAGGTCGTGGAGATAGCGCCCGCCCCTGGCCTGGATGCTGAAGTGCGTGAGCGCATCTGTGCGGACGCGGTGCGATTCGCCGAGCAGATCGGCTACGTGAACGCCGGCACCGTGGAGTTCCTGCTCGATTCGAACGACAACCACGTCTTCATCGAGATGAACCCACGCATTCAGGTCGAGCACACCGTGACTGAGGAGGTCACAGACGTCGACCTGGTGCAGGCGCAGCTGCGGATCACAGCCGGTGAAACCTTGCGCGACATCGGCCTCTCGCAAGAAGCGGTGCGCTTGCGCGGAACCGCTCTGCAGTGCCGCATCACGACCGAGGACCCTGCGAATGGCTTTCGCCCCGATACCGGAAAGATCACCGCGTACCGGTCGACGGGTGGGCCGGGGGTTCGCGTCGACGGCGGGACGATGTACACCGGTGCTGAGGTCTCCGGTCACTTCGACTCCATGCTGGCCAAGCTCACCTGCCGAGGAAGTGACTTCGAGGCCGCAGTGGCAAAGGCGCGCCGCGCGGTCGTCGAGTTCCGGATCAGAGGCGTCGCGACCAACATCCCGTTCCTGCAGGCGGTGCTCGAAGACCCAGACTTTCGCGCGGGACGCCTCTCGACCTCCTTCATCGAGGATCATCCGCAGCTGCTCACCGCGCGATCGAGCGCAGACCGTGCGACGCGACTGCTCACCTACCTCGCCGAGACCACCGTCAACCAGCCCTACGGCGCCCCGCGGGCGACGGTCGATGCCACCGCAAAGCTGCCCGCCCTTGATCGGTCCTCCCCGATTCCCAACGGCTCGCGTCAGCTGCTCGATGAGCTGGGGCCCGAGGCGTTCGCCGCTCGCCTTCGGCAACAGACGCAGGTGGCGGTCACCGACACCACGTTCAGAGATGCGCACCAGTCACTCCTCGCTACTCGAGTGCGGACACGTGACCTGCTTGCGGTCGCCGACCACGTTGCACGGCTCACCCCCGAGCTCTGGAGTGTGGAGTGCTGGGGCGGGGCGACGTATGACGTCGCGCTCCGATTCCTGGCGGAGGACCCATGGGAGCGGCTGGCTCACCTACGCAACGCCCTTCCCAACCTGTGCCTGCAGATGCTCCTTCGTGGCCGGAACACCGTTGGCTACACCCCGTTCCCGTGGGAAGTGACCGACGCCTTCGTTCAAGAGGCAGCCACCACTGGCATCGACGTCTTCCGCATCTTCGACGCGTTGAACGATGTCGAACAGATGCGACCGGCCATCGACGCCGTGCGTCAGACCGGACGTTCGGTTGCAGAAGTCGCGCTCTGCTACACGGGAGACCTGAGCGACCCCAGCGAGACTCTCTACACGTTGTCGTACTACCTGCGACTCGCTGAGCGCATCGTCGAAGCAGGTGCTCACGTCATCGCCATCAAAGACATGGCTGGACTCTTGCGTCCGCCGGCGGCTCGAGATCTGGTCACGGCGCTGCGTGCCGAGTTCGATCTGCCGGTGCACCTGCACACGCATGACACTCCGGGTGGACAGCTGGCCACACTGCTTGCGGCGATCGATGCGGGCGTCGATGCGGTGGATGCCGCGTGCGCGGCGATGGCCGGGACGACCAGTCAGCCAGCACTTTCCTCGCTCGTGGCTGCCACCGACCACACCAGTCGGCCGACTGGCCTCGACCTGACCGCGATCTGCGACCTGGAGCCGTACTGGGAGGCAACTCGACGCGTCTACGCACCATTCGAGTCCGGCCTCCCCGCCCCCACCGGTCGCGTGTACAAGCACGAGATTCCCGGCGGTCAGCTGTCGAACCTGCGCCAGCAAGCGATTGCTCTCGGGCTCGGTGAGAAGTTCGAGCAGGTCGAGGACATGTACGCGGCCGCCAACGACATTCTCGGCAACATCGTGAAGGTCACCCCGTCGTCGAAGGTGGTCGGCGACCTTGCCCTTCACCTTGTTGCGGTCGGTGCAGACCCGGCGGAGTTCGAACGGCACCCCGAACGATTCGACATCCCGGACTCGGTGGTCGGGTTCTTGTCCGGTGAACTGGGCGAGCCACCTGGCGGTTGGCCCGAGCCCTTCAGGTCCAAGGCGCTGGCCGGACGCCGCACCACATCCCGCACCGTCTCACTCACCCCGGAGCAGGAGAAGTCGTTGGTCGACGACCGGCGAGGAACGCTTCACGCGCTGCTGTTTCCCGGGCCCACGCAGGACTTCTGCAACTCCCGGCAGAAGTACGGAGACGTCTCCGTTCTCCCGACGGTCGACTACCTATATGGACTGCGGCTTGGCGAGGAGCACGAGATCGACCTCGAGGAAGGCAAGAAGCTCCTTGTTGGGCTGCAGGCGATCAGCGAGCCGGACGAGCGCGGCATCCGCACGGTGATGTGCACGTTGAACGGCCAGCTCCGGCCAGTGAACGTTCGTGATCGGTCAGTCGCCTCGGACGCACCCTCTCAGCAGAAGGCAGATCTCACTCTTCCCGGACACGTCGCGGCTCCCTACGACGGCGTCGTGACCGTCACGGTCTCCGTCGGAGACGTCGTGGACATCGGCGATCAAGTCGCCTCGATCGAGGCGATGAAGATGGAGGCATCGATCACTACGCCTGTTGCCGGGACTGTTGACCAGGTCGCCCTCGCAGGAACGCAGCAAGTCGAAGGCGGTGACTTGGTGTTGGTGATTTCGCCTAGTGCTTCGTGAGCACCTGCGGCCCCTCAGGCGTGATCGCGATCGTGTGCTCGAAGTGAGCTGACCAGCTGCCGTCGGAGGTCACGACCGTCCACTCGTCGTCCAGGGTCTTGGTGTGGCGACTCCCGAGGTTGACCATCGGCTCGATGGCCAACGCCATGCCCGCCACCAGCTTCGGGCCGTGCCCGGGCGGCCCGTAGTTGGGGACGCTGGGGTCCATGTGCATCGCCGTGCCGATGCCGTGACCGACGTACTCCTCGACGATGCCGTAGTCCCCCGCGGCGTGGACGTGAGCCTCGATGGCGTGGCCGATGTCGCTCAACCGGTTTCCGGGCACGGCCTTGGCGATGCCGCGCCAGAGTGCGGTCTCGGTGACCTCGAGCAGTCGGCGCGCCTCGTCAGATCCCTCGCCGACCACCATCGAGAACGCCGCGTCACCGTGCCATCCGTCGACGATGGCGCCACAGTCGATCGAGACGATGTCTCCCTCGTTGATGACGCGCTCACCGGGGATGCCGTGCACGATCTCTTCGTTGACGGACGTGCAGATCACCGCCGGGTAACCGTGATACCCGAGGAACGACGGAGTCGCGCCAGCGCCGTAAATGCAGTCTCGGGCGATCAGGTCGAGGTCGCCCGTTGTCATGCCCGGCTTGATCGACTCCCGCAGCGTCTGCAGCGTGTCCGCCACCACCAGCCCGGCCTGGCGCATGCGCTCGAACTCGTGGGGCTTCTTGAGCTCGATGGTGCTCTTACGGCCGAACATGGCGGATCGCCCTACGCCGGGAGCACGGCCAAGATGCGTGACGTGACGTCTTCGACCGACCCCACGCCATCAACTGTGCGCAGCAGCTGGCGCTCGCGGTAGTAGTCGACCAGCGGTGCGGTCTCCTCGCGGTAGACCTCGAGTCGGTGCCGGATCACGTCTTCGGTGTCGTCTGTGCGACCTTCCCCCCGGGCGAGCAATCGCTGCACCACGTGTTCGGTGTCGACCACGAGCTCGACAACCACGTCGAGCGGAGCCCCCTTTTCGGCCAGCAGCTCTGACAGCACGTCGGCCTGACCCAGGTTGCGCGGGTAGCCGTCGAGCAGGAAGCCTGATTGAGCATCCGACTGAGCGAGGCGGTCAGCGACCATCGCGTTCGTCACGTGATCGGGAACGAGCTCTCCGGCGTCCATGTAGGACTTGGCTTCTTGGCCGAGAGGAGTGCCCTGCCCAACGTTGGCTCGGAAGATGTCGCCCGTCGCGATGTGCGGGATGCCCAGCTTCTCGGCGATGACGGCGGCCTGAGTGCCCTTACCGGCTCCGGGAGGGCCGAGGAGAACGAGTCGCACTAGCGCAGGAACCCTTCGTACGAACGCTGTTGTAGCTGGCTCTCGATCTGCTTCACCGTGTCGAGACCCACTCCGACCATGATCAGGATCGAGGTGCCTCCGAACAAGAAGTTCTGACCTTGTCCGAAGCTCGCGAAGACCACGATCGGGATGACCGCGATCGCGGCCAGATAGATCGAGCCGACTGCGGTAAGACGGGTCAGCACGTAGTCGAGGTATTCAGCCGTCGGTCGTCCGGCACGGATCCCTGGGATGAACCCGCCGTACTTCTTCATGTTGTCGGCGATGTCATCGGAGTTGAACGTGATCGCCACATAGAAGTAGGTGAAGAAGACGGTCAGGCCGAAGAACAAGAGCGCGTACCACGCGCCGGACCCCCGCACGAGATGTGTCTGCACCCACGTGTTGATCGCGCCCTGGTTGTTGCTCAAGGTGACGAACAGCACCGGGAGGTAGAGCAGCGAAGACGCGAAGATGACCGGGATGACGCCGGCTTGGTTGACCTTGATGGGGATATAGGTGGACGAGCCGCCGTACTGCCGGCGCCCCACCATTCGTTTCGCGTACTGAACCGGAATACGCCGTTGCGCCTGCTCCATCAAGACCACGAACGCGACCACCGCGAGCCCCACGGCGATGACGACCAGGAAGGTCCAGGCACCGCGCGCGGAGTAGATGGCGCTCAGCTGACCGGGGAACCCAGCGATGATCGACGTGAAGATCATCAGCGACATGCCGTTGCCCACGCCCCGGTCGGTGATCAGCTCACCGAGCCACATGATGATGGACGTTCCCGCAGTCATGATGGCGATCATCGAGATCGTCATCATCATCGAGGTGTCGGCGATGATCGGCTCGGGACAGCCCTGCAGGAGCTGGCCGGACTTGGCCAAAGCGATGATTCCGGTCGACTGCAGGATCGCCAGCGCCACCGTCAGGTAGCGGGTGTACTGCGTGATCTTCGCGGTGCCCGCCTGTCCCTCTTTCTTGAGTGCCTCAAGGCGGGGGATCACCACGGTCAACAACTGCAAGATGATGCTCGCGGTGATGTACGGCATGATGCCGAGCGCGAAGATCGACAGCTGCAGCAGCGCGCCACCGCTGAACAAGTTGATGAGCGCGTAGAGGCTGTCGCCTTCGACCGCATCGAGGCATCGCTGCACGGCTGGGTAGTCGACACCTGGCGTCGGAACGAACGAACCGACCCGGTAGATCGCGATCATTCCGAGCGTGAAGAACAACTTCGTGCGCAGGTCAGGCGTGCGAAACGCCTGACCGAACACTTGCAGCCTCAAAGCCGATCCTCCCGCCGATGATCGTCCAACGGACCCTAACAGCCGGGTCCGGGCTCGCCAGACCGACGCTGTTTGAGGGCGCCGCTAGAGCTCGGTGACCGAGCCGCCAGCAGCGGTGATCTTGGACTTGGCCGTCGCCGAGAACTTGTGCGCTGTGACCTGCACCGCGGCAGAGATGTCACCGTTGCCCAGGATCTTGACCGGACGCCCCGTGCGCACTGCCCCCGCAGCGACGAGCGCGTCGACGTCGACCGTTCCACCGTCAGGGAACAACGCCTGCAGCGTGGCCAGATTGACGACCTGGTACTCGACCTTGTTCGGGTTCTTGAAACCGCGAAGCTTGGGCAGCCGCATGTGCAGCGGCATCTGCCCACCCTCGAAGTTGGCCGGCACCTGGTAGCGCGCCTTCGTTCCCTTGGTACCGCGGCCCGCGGTCTTGCCCTTGGACCCCTCACCGCGACCGACGCGGGTCTTGGCGGTCTTCGCGCCTGGTGCGGGACGCAGGTGGTGAACCTTGAGCGTCATGTCAGTCGACCTCCTCGACGGTGACGAGGTGTGACACCGTGCTGACCATTCCCCGGATCTCGGGGCGGTCCTCTTTGACGACAACGTCACCGATGCGCTTCAACCCCAGCGAGCGCATGGAGTTGCGCTGACTGCTGGTACCGCCGATGACGGACTTGCGTTGCGTGACCTTCAGGCGTCCCATCAGGAGCTCACTCCCGCCGCGCGGGCTTTCAGCAGACCCTCCGGTGCGACGTCCTCGAGTGGAAGGCCGCGTCGTGCAGCCACCTGCTCGGGGCGCTCCAGGCTCTTCAGCCCGGCGACCGTCGCGTGGACGATGTTGATGGCATTCGAAGAACCGAGCGACTTGCTCAGCACGTCGTGGATGCCAGCTGCCTCGAGCACGGCGCGCACTGGGCCACCGGCGATCACACCGGTACCTGGCGCAGCCGGCTTCAGCAGCACGACGCCAGCAGCGTCCTCGCCCTGAACCGGGTGCGGGATGGTGCCTTGAATGCGGGGGACCTTGAAGAAGTTCTTCTTGGCCTCTTCGACACCCTTGGCGATCGCTGCCGGCACCTCTTTGGCTTTGCCGTAGCCGACACCGACCGTCCCGTCACCGTCACCTACGACGACGAGCGCCGTGAAGCTGAAGCGACGTCCACCCTTGACCACCTTGGCCACACGGTTGATGGCGACGACGCGCTCGACGTACGGCGTCTTGTCGGCGGCGTCGCCGCGGCGACCGCGACGCTCATTGCCACCGGCATTGCTGCCGCGGCGCGAAGGTCCGCTGCTCATGTGTGTGTTTCCTCTTCCTCGATGGTCGCTGCTCAGAAGTTCAGTCCGGCTTCGCGGGCGCCCTCGGCCAGCGCCGCCACACGTCCGGTGTATCGGTTGCCGCCCCGGTCGAACACCACTGCGTCCACCCCGGCGGCCTTGGCACGCTCGGCCACGAGCGAACCGACCTTGCGCGCTTTGGCGGTCTTGTCGCCCTCGGCGCCGCGTACGTCGTTCTCCATCGTCGACGCAGACGCCAGCGTGCGGCCAGCCTCGTCGTCGATGACCTGCACGAAGACGTGGCGAGCAGAGCGGTTGACGACCAGCCGTGGCCGCGTCGCGGTGCCCTCGACCTTCTTGCGGACACGCAGGTGACGGCGAGCCCTGGAGACCTGACGCTGGGTGCGACGGCCTGGCTTGGTGCTCAGTGCCATGACTACTTACCAGCCTTTCCGACCTTGCGGCGGACGTGTTCACCGGCGTACCGGATGCCCTTGCCCTTGTACGGCTCGGGCTTGCGGATCTTGCGGATGTTCGCGGCGACCTGCCCGACCTGCTGCTTGTCGATGCCGGACACCGAGAACTTGGTCGGACCTTCGACCGCGAACGTGATGCCCTCAGGTGGCGTCACGAGCACGGGGTGGCTGTAGCCGACCGCGAACTCGAGGTCTTTGCCCTTGGCGGTGACGCGATACCCCACGCCGACGATCTCGAGCTTCTTCTCGTATCCGTCGGTCACGCCGGTGACCATGTTCGCGACGAGCGAGCGCGTCAGGCCGTGCAACGCTCGGGACTGACGCTCGTCGTCGGGACGGTTGACCACCAGCTCGCCGTTGTCACCGCGCGCGATGGTGAGCGGCTCAGCAACGGTGTGGCTGAGGGTGCCCTTCGGCCCCTTGACCGTGACGTCTTGGCCCTCGATGGAGACCTCGACGCCCGACGGGAGCGCGATGGGGAGTTTTCCGATGCGGGACATGTCGGCCTCGCCTACCAGACGTAGGCGAGAACTTCTCCGCCTACGCCCTTCTTGCTCGCTTGCTTGTCGGTCATCAGCCCGGACGACGTCGAGATGATCGCGATGCCCAGGCCACCGAGGACGCGCGGCATCGCCGTGGCCTTGGCGTAGACGCGCAGACCGGGCTTTGAGATCCGGCGGATACCTGCGATCGAACGTTCGCGCTGCGGTCCGAACTTGAGGTCGATCACCAGCGTCTCGCCTGGTGCGCCGTCCTCATGCTGGACGTGCCAGCCCTTCACGTACCCCTGGTCCTGAAGGATCTGCGCGATGCCTTGCTTGATCTTGCTCGAGGGCATCGCGACCTCTTCGTGGTACGCCGAGTTGGCGTTGCGCAGACGCGTCAGCATGTCTGCGATCGGGTCGGTCATCGTCATGATTCGTGTGCTCTCTCTCGCTGCGGTTTCCGGTGCTGCGGCTGCAGCTCTGGACCTACGGCGTAGGGATGGTTACCAGCTGCTCTTGGTGACGCCGGGGAGCTCGCCGCGGTGAGCCATGTTGCGGAGGCACACCCGGCAGAGGCCGAACTTGCGGTACACCGAGTGCGGACGCCCGCACACACTGCACCGCGTGTAGGCGCGCACGGCAAACTTCGGCTTGCGTGCCGCCTTGTTGATGAGTGCTTTCTTGGCCACGCTCAGTTCTCCTTGAAGGGGAAGCCGAGTGCGCGCAGGAGCGCACGCCCCTCGTCGTCGGTCTCGGCGCTGGTCACCACGGTGATGTCCATGCCGCGGACCCGGTCGATCGAGTCCTGGTCGATCTCGTGGAACATGCTCTGCTCGTTGAGGCCGAAGGTGTAGTTGCCGCGTCCGTCGAACTGCCTCGGTGACAAACCACGGAAGTCACGGATCCGAGGGAGCGCGACCGACAGCAGCCGGTCGAGGAACTCCCACATGCGATCGCCGCGAAGAGTCGCGTGGGCGCCGATGGGCATACCCTCGCGCAGCTTGAACTGAGCGATCGACTTGCGGGCCTTGGTGACCGCCGGGCGCTGCCCAGTGATCGAACCCAAGTCGCGGATCGCGCCCTCGATGAGCTTGGAGTCGCGAGCCGCGTCACCCACGCCCATGTTGACGACAACCTTCGTCACGCCGGGCACCTGCATGACGTTGCCGTAGCCGAACTCCTCGCGCAGCGAGTCGACGACCTCGTCCCGGTAGCGCTGCTTCAGTCGCGGCACCGGAGGTGCTTCAACTGTGCTCATCAGAGCTCCTCGTTCGTACGCTTGGCGATGCGGATCTTGTGACCGTCATCGGTGATGCGGTAGCCGACGCGGGTCGGAACGTCCTTGCCGTCCACCTTCACGACCGGCTGCACGTTGGACGCGTGAATCGGCGCTTCCTGGGTCACGATGCCGCCGGTCTTGGCGCCGCGGTTGGTCTGCCCGATCTTGGTGTGCTTCTTGACCAGGTTGACGCCCTCGACGATCACGCGGTCGCGGTCAGGGTAGGCAGCGATCACCTTGCCGATCGCACCCTTGTCTTTGCCTGCGATCACCATCACGGTGTCGCCCTTCTTCACGTGCATGACTAGAGCACCTCCGGTGCCAGCGAGATGATCCGCATGAACCGCTTGTCACGAAGCTCTCGACCCACCGGGCCGAAGATGCGGGTGCCGCGGGGGTCTCCACCGTCCTTGATGATGACGGCGGCGTTCTCGTCGAACTTGATGTACGAACCGTCGGGACGCCGACGTTCCTTGGCGGTACGAACGACGACAGCCTTGACGACCTCGCCCTTCTTCACGTTGCCGCCGGGGATGGCGTCCTTCACCGTTGCCACGATGATGTCGCCGATGCCCGCGTAGCGCCGACCAGAGCCGCCGAGAACGCGGATGCACAAGATCTCCTTGGCACCTGTGTTGTCGGCGACCTTCAGTCGCGACTCCTGCTGGATCACGTCAGCTCCCTACCTTTGGCCTACCCGGCCTACTACTTGGCCTTCTCGAGGATCTCGACGAGCCGCCAGCGCTTTGACTTGCTCAGCGGGCGGGTCTCCATGAGCAGGACGCGGTCGCCCACGCCTGCGGAGTTGCCCTCGTCGTGCGCCTTGAGGTTGCTCGTGCGCCGCACGACCTTGCCGTACAGCGGGTGCTTGACGCGGTCCTCGACGGCCACGACCACGGTCTTGTCCATCTTGTCGCTGACCACGAGACCCTCGCGGACCTTGCGTGCAGAACGCTCGTTCATCTTTGCCTTCTCGCTCATGCCGCACCCTCCGGCGCCTCGACGTCGGTGATGCCGAGCTCGCGCTCGCGCAGCACGGTGTAGATGCGGGCGATGTCCTTGCGGACCGCCTGGAGGCGGCCGTGGTTCTCGAGCTGCCCGGTTGCTGCCTGGAAGCGAAGGTTGAAGAGCTCCTCCTTGGCTTCCTTCAGCTTGCCGACCAGCTCGTCGGTCTCGAGGCTGCGGTACTCAGTGGCAGGGGTACCAACTGGCATCAGAGCTCACCTGCCTCACGCTTGACGAAGCGGGTCTTGATCGGCAGCTTGTGCTGCGCCCGCTGCATGGCTTGCCGCGCCAGCGGCTCGGGGACGCCGGAAAGCTCGAACATCACGCGTCCTGGCTTGACGTTGGCGATCCACCACTCCGGTGAGCCCTTACCCGAACCCATGCGGGTCTCAGCCGGCTTCTTGGTGAGCGGGCGATCGGGGTAGATGTTGATCCAGACCTTTCCGCCACGCCGGATGGCGCGGGTGATGGCGATACGTGCTGCCTCGATCTGCCGGTTCGTGATGTAACCGGGCTCGAGCGCCTGGATGCCGTACTCACCGAACGACACCTTCGTGCCGCCCTTGGCGACGCCACGCCGTGATGGGTGGTGCTGCTTGCGGTGCTTGACCCGCCGGGGAATCAGCATGATCAGGCCTCCGTCGGGGTTTCGGGAGCTGCTGGGGTTTCGGTGGCTGCGGGGGAATCGCCGGCTGCCTGCTCGGTCACCGGCTGGGCCGCTGGCTCGGCAGGTGCCGTCGTCGGCTCAGCGGCCGGAGCAGCAGCAGACGGGGCGGTCTCGGTCGTCTGGGCGCCGACCTCGGCGGTCTCGCGACCGCGAGCCGGACGGGTTCCACGACCCGGGCGGGCACCGCGCTGGCTGATCCGCGCGGCTGCCGCAGCGGCCTCGCGCTCAGCCCTGGTGCCGGTCACGTCTCCCTTGTAGATCCACACCTTGACGCCGATCCGGCCGAACGTGGTGCGAGCCTCGTAGAAGCCGTAGTCGATGTCGGCGCGCAACGTGTGCAGCGGAACCCGGCCCTCGCGGTAGAACTCGGTACGCGACATCTCCGCGCCGCCGAGGCGTCCACCAACCTGCACCCGAATTCCCTTGGCGCCGGCCTTCATGGCGCTCTGGATGCCCTTGCGCATCGCGCGCCGGAAGGACACGCGGCTCGAGAGCTGCTCGGCGATGCCCTGCGCGACGAGCTGTGCGTCGATCTCGGGGTTCTTCACCTCGAGGATGTTCAGCTGCACCTGCTTGCCGGTGAGCTTTTCGAGGTCACCTCGAATGCGGTCGGCCTCAGCGCCGCGACGGCCGATGACGATGCCAGGGCGTGCGGTGTGGATGTCGACGCGGACCCGGTCACGAGTGCGCTCGATGTCGACCCGGCTGATGCCGGCGCGCTCCATGCCCTTGGAGAGCATGCGGCGAATCGCCACATCCTCCTTGATGTAGTCCTTGTAGCCCTTGTCGGCGTACCAGCGTGAGGTGTACTCGCTGGTGATACCGAGACGGAACCCGTGCGGGTTGACCTTCTGACCCACGGTCAGCCCTTCTTTCTGGCAGGCGCCGTGTCCTGTTGATCAGACGACACGACGACGGTGATGTGACTGGTGCGCTTGCGGATGCGGTAGGCGCGGCCCTGTGCACGTGGACGGAATCGCTTCAGCGTCGGACCCTCGTCGACGTAGGCCTCTGAGACGACCAGGGAGTCGGTGTTCATGCCGTGGTTGTTCTCAGCGTTGGCGATGGCAGAGTCGAGCACCTTGCCGACCGTCTCGCTCGCCGCCTGCGGCGAGAACCGCAGTACGAGCTGCGCCTCGGACGCCGGCAGACCACGAATGAGGTCGACCATGCGGCGCGCCTTCTGAGGCGTGACGCGCACGTACCGCGCGCTGCTGCGGGCACTGGCTTCCATCAGGTGTCCTTCGTCTCTCGTTCTCGCTCGTTGTCTGCGCACCGACTAGCGGCGGCGCGCCTTCCGGTCGTCCTTCTCGTGCCCACGGAACGTGCGGGTGGGCGCGAACTCGCCAAGCTTGTGGCCGACCATCGCGTCGGTGATGAAGACCGGCACGTGCTTGCGGCCGTCGTGCACCGCGATCGTGTGCCCGATCATGGACGGCACGATCATCGAGCGCCGTGACCACGTCTTGATGACGTTGCGGGTGCCCGCTTCGTTCTGGGCGTCCACCTTCTTGGCGAGGTGGTCGTCCACGAAGGGACCCTTCTTCAGACTGCGCGGCATCGGTAAAGCTCCTAGCGCTTCTTGTTCGACTTGCGGCGGCGGACGATGTACTTGTCGCTGGCCTTGCCCTTCTTGCGGGTGCGGCCTTCTGGCTGACCCCACGGCGACACCGGGTGGCGTCCACCAGAGGTCTTGCCCTCGCCACCTCCGTGCGGGTGGTCGATCGGGTTCATGGCCACGCCACGGACGGTCGGGCGCTTGCCCTTCCACCGCATCCGACCGGCCTTCCCCCAGTTGATGTTCGACTGCTCGGCGTTGCCGACCTCGCCGACCGTGGCGCGCGCTCGCACGTCCACGTTGCGGATCTCACCCGACGGCAAGCGCAGCTGCGCGTACGGGCCGTCCTTGGCGACGAGCTGCACGCTGGCACCGGCCGAGCGCGCGAGTTTGGCTCCGCCTCCGGGACGCAGCTCGACCGCGTGCACGACGGTACCGACCGGGATGTTGCGCAGGGGCAGCGAGTTGCCTGGCTTGATGTCGGCTGACGGGCCGTTCTCGACGGTGTCGCCCTGACGCAGCCGGTTGGGCGCGAGGATGTAGCGCTTCTCGCCATCGGCGTAGTGGAGCAGCGCAATGCGAGCAGTCCGGTTGGGGTCGTACTCGATGTGCGCGACCTTCGCGGGCACGCCGTCCTTGTCGGCGCGACGGAAGTCGATCATGCGGTAGGCGCGCTTGTGACCGCCGCCCTGGTGACGTGTCGTGATGCGACCGGACGCGTTGCGGCCGCCCTTCTTGGGCAGCGGACGCACGAGCGACTTCTCCGGCTCAGAGCGCGTGACTTCGACGAAGTCGGCCACGCTCGAGCCACGACGCCCCGGCGTCGTTGGCTTGTACTTGCGGATACCCATGAGGAAAGTCAGTCCTTACTGGTTCTGCCGGTCAGGAGACCGGACCTCCGAAGATGTCGATCCGGTCACCGGGGGCGACGCTCACGATGGCTCGTTTGGTGTTCTTGCGCTGGCCAATGCCGAACCGGGTGCGGCGGCGCTTGCCTTGCCGGTTGAGCGTGTTCACGTTCGTGACGGTGACGTTGAAGACCTTCTCGACCGCGATCTTGATCTCGGTCTTGTTGGCGTCCGGGTGCACCTCGAACGTGTACTTGTTCTCATCGAGCAAGCCGTAGCTCTTCTCGGAGATGACTGGCTTGAGCAGGATCTCGCGAGGGTCCTTCTGCACAGCTGCCGCTGTCATGCGCTGGCCTCCTCGTCGGTGTCGTTCTCGCCCGAGTCACGTGAGTCACTCGAGTCGACGAGCTCTGCCGAGCTGGCGACCGCCTTGGCGGACTTGCCACGCACCGGGCCTTCGAGGAGCGCGTCGAGCGCGGCCTGCGTGAAGACGATGTCGTCGCTCACGAGCACGTCGTAGGTGTTGAGCTGGTCAGGCGTGACGATGTGCACGTTGGTCAGGTTGCGCAGGCTCAACCAGGCGGTGATGTTGCCGCGCTCGAGCACGACCAGCAGGTTGCTGCGCTCTGAGACCTTCGCGAGGGTGGACGCCGCCGCCTTGGTGGACGGAGTGTCGCCCTCAAGGAACGCGCTGACGACGTGAACGCGGCCGTTGGCGGCGCGGTCGGACAGCGCGCCGCGGAGCGCGGCGGCCTTCATCTTCTTGGGCGTGCGCTGCTCGTAGCCGCGTGGCGTCGGTCCGTGGACGGTGCCACCGCCGGCGAACTGCGGCGCCCGGATGGAGCCCTGCCGAGCCCGACCGGTGCCCTTCTGGCGGTACGGCTTGCGGCCGCCGCCGCGAACCTCTGCGCGGGTCTTGGTGTCGTGCGAGCCCTGCCGTGCTGCGGCGAGCTGCGCGACCACGACCTGGTGAATCAGCGGGATGTTGACCTGGACATCGAAGATGTCTTCGGGGAGGTCAGCCTTGCCCGACTTCGAGCCATCGGGTGCGATGACATCAACGGTGCTCACTGCTGAACTCCCTTCGCGGCGCTCTTGACGAACACGAGGCTGCCGACCGGGCCGGGAACCGCACCCTTGATCAGGAGCAGCCCCTGGTCGGTGTCGACCGCGTGCACGGTGAGGTTCTGCACGGTGACGGTGTCGCCACCCATGCGACCGGCCATCCGCAATCCTTTGAACACCCGGCTGGGAGTCGAACCGGCTCCGATCGAACCTGGCTTGCGGTGGTTGCGGTGCTGGCCGTGGCTGGCGCCGACACCCTTGAAGTTGTGCCGCTTCATGGTTCCGGCGAAACCCTTGCCTTTGGACGTGCCAGACACGTCGACGACCTGGCCTGGCTCGAAGACGTCGGGGCCGAGCTCTTGTCCGACCGTGTACTCGGACGCGTCGTCGGTGCGCAGCTCGACCAGGTGGCGTCGTGGAGTGACACCCGCTTTGGCGAAGTGACCGGCTTTGGGCTTGTTGACCTTGCGGGGGTCGATCTGGCCGAAGCCCAACTGCACAGCTGAGTAGCCCTCGTTGTCGTTGGACCGCACCTGGGTCACGACACAGGGACCGGCCTTGACCACGGTGACAGGGACGATCTTGTTGTTGTCGTCCCAGACCTGGGTCATCCCGAGCTTCTCGCCCAGGATCCCCTTCACGTTCTTCGTCATTGGTCGCATTGGTCGGCGTCCTCTAGAGCTTGATCTCGATGTCGACGCCAGCAGGCAGGTCGAGACGCATGAGCGAGTCGACCGTCTTCGGAGTCGGGTCGATGATGTCGATCAGCCGCTTGTGCGTGCGCATCTCGAAGTGCTCGCGACTGTCCTTGTACTTGTGCGGTGACCTGATGACGACGAAGACGTTCTTCTCCGTCGGCAGCGGCACCGGGCCGGCGACCTGCGCACCTGTGCGGGTGGCTGTCTCAACGATCTTCCGCGCTGAGGAGTCGATGACCTCGTGGTCATACGCCTTCAGCCGGATGCGGATCTTCTGTCCCGCCATGTCGTGTCCCGAAATCCTTCTCTTCGTACAGCGCGGTGGCCGCGGTCGGCCGGTGCCAGTGGGTCGCCGGTGCCTGGAACTGCCCCGGGTGCTTCGACCCCCGCGGTCGGGTGTGTCGCGTTGTACGGACACAGACGTCCTGCAGCGAATCGCCGTAGGAACAGGGTTCGAAGCCCGGCGCTGCCGGGCGCTGGGCAGGGGCTGGAGTCGGCTGCGAGCCGTTGACTCTGGTCAGACCCCTGCCCGAGCAACCCGGACAGTATGCCCCAAGCGGGGCGTTTGCCGAAATCGCGATCTCTCGCGAACCCGGCAGGTGGTGCGTCAGTTGTCGTGCTGGGTCGTGCTGGTGCTGCTGGGTACTGCTGGTGCTGCTGGGTACTACTTGGTGATCTTGGTGACCCGGCCGGCGCCGACGGTGCGGCCACCCTCGCGGATGGCGAACCGCAGACCCTCGTCCATGGCGACCGGCTGGATCAGCTCGACCGACATCTCGGTGTTGTCGCCCGGCATGACCATCTCGGT
>DASUFV010000110.1:0-2283 GCA_036274415.1 Actinomycetes bacterium | reverse complement strand
ATTGGTCAAGTCCAACCAGCTGCTCGAGAAGCCAGCGCACCTCACGTGGGAAGAAGCGGCGTCCCCGGGGCTCGTCAACAGCACCGCGTACCGGCAGCTCGTCAGCCAGAACGGTGCCGGCATGAAGCAAGGCGACATCGTGCTGATCTGGGGCTCCAGCGGGGGTCTCGGCTCGTACGCCACTCAGATGGCCCTGAACGGCGGCGCGACTCCTGTCTGTGTGGTCTCGTCACCTGAAAAGGCAGACATCGTTCGCAGCCTGGGCGCCGAGCTCATCATCGACCGCAACGCCGAGGGCTACCGATTTTGGAGCGACGAGAACACACAAGACCAGTCGGAGTGGAAGCGGTTCGGACAACGCATTCGCGAGCTCACTGGTGGCGATGACGTCGACATCGTGTTCGAGCATCCCGGACGCGAGACGTTCGGCGCCAGTGTCTACGTCGCCCGCAAGGGCGGCACAATCGTCACCTGTGCGTCGACGTCCGGCTTCATGCACGAGTACGACAACCGCTACCTCTGGATGAACCTCAAACGCATCGTCGGTTCTCACTTCGCCAACTACCGCGAAGCCTGGGAGGCCAACCGCCTGATCCAACGCGGTGCGATTCACCCGACGTTGTCCAAGACCTACGCACTCGCCGACACCGGGCAAGCCGCGTACGAAGTGCACCGCAACATGCACCAGGGCAAGGTCGGCGTCCTGTGTCTCGCACCTGAAGAGGGGCTCGGCGTCACCGATCCCGATCTTCGGGCCAAGCACCTCGACGCGATCAACCGGTTCCGCGAAAAGTAGGAGCCGATGGCGACTTATTCACGCACCAAAGAGTTCGAGGGCGCGACATTCCTCCGGGCAAGTTTCAAAGGTGCCACCATCCGATTCTCTGATGTGAGCGGCATGATCATGCGCAGTGTCGATGTCGATGGGCTCGACATCGACAGTCACGACCTCTTCTTCGGCAGCCTCTTCGTCAACGGCGTCGACGTGGTGCCACTGGTAGAGGCCGAGCTAAACCGGCAGTTTCCGGGGCGCGAGCTTCAGAAGGCACAGACCCCTGAGGGTCTGCGTGAGGGGTGGGTTGCTGTGCAGGCGGCGTGGCAACAGACCGTGGCGAGCACGCCTCGCGATCTCGTGGACGCTCACGTTGAGGACGAGTGGTCATTGGCCCAAACCTTGCGTCATCTCGTGCTGGCAACTGACGCATGGCTTGGGCGCGGGATCTTTCGGATCGAGCAACCGTTCCACGAAATCGGCCAGATCTTCTCGGGTGCCGCCGAGATGGGCTTTGACATGTCGATCTTTCGCGAAGACACGCCGACTTACGAAGAGATCCTCGCCGTGCGGACCGAGCGACAGCAACAAGTGACCGACTTCCTCGAGACGGCCACGCCAGAACTGCTCGCGGAGGAGCGCGACAACCCATGGGGTGGCGACGACTGGCATCCCAGCGTCGGCGACTGCATTCGCGTCATCCTGGAGGAGGAGTGGGCGCACCTGCGCTACGTCCGACGAGATCTGGCTCGGCTGCGCTGAACTCGTTGCCGGCGAAGGTCTGCCTCACTCGTCGACACGCACGATCAGCCCACTGAGTGCCGTGGCGACCAACTCGGGGGCCTCAACCGGGCTGAGGTGACCGACACCGGGCACAACTACCAGCTCGCTGTCGGGCAACACCTCGGCTATCTGCTCAGAGTCTGACGGGGGTAGCAAAACGTCCTCGGCCCCAACGACCACCAGCGACGGCACGTTGAACGCACGCAACGTGTCGAACGAGTCTGGGCGGGCGGCCATCGCGCGTTGGGCGTAGGCGGCGGACGCCGGGGGCGCGTCACGTACCCATCCCTCCACCTGCTGCACCACTTCGGGGCGGTCGCTGACCGTGGACGCACCGAGCAGCTTCGGAAAGAGGTTGTCCATCAACGGCTGCGTGGTGTGCTCATCGGCCATGAGGCGAGCCATGGTGCGGCGTCCATCTGCGGCTTCGGGTGCGTCGGCGGACGCCTTGGTGTCGATCAGCGCGAGTCCCGCGACTCGCTCAGCGTGACGGCGGCAGAACGCCATTGCTACATAGCCGCCCATCGACGTCCCACCCAGCACCACGCGCTCCAGGTTGAGCTGGTCGAGTTCGGCAGCGACCGCGTCCGCGTAGACATCGAGGGACGGTTCACCTTCGGGCACAGCAGTGCCACCGAACCCCGGCAGATTGGGCGTGATCGGGTGCGCCGCTAGGTGGTGGGTCACGCCGACATACATCTGCGCGTCCAACGGAAAGGCGTGGAGAA
>DASUFV010000109.1:0-5074 GCA_036274415.1 Actinomycetes bacterium | reverse complement strand
TGTTTCGGACTTCCGTACAGCGTGATCCGTTCGTCCGCCTCGAGTGCCGCAAGTACCCGTTCCAGCAAAGCTCGCTCATGTTCGTGAGCCGCCGACAGGGACGCCACGATGCGCTCGCGTCGCGTCCCCGCCGCAGAGGTGTCAAGCGCAGCGAGATGATCGACCGCCGCAGTCACGCCGGCGAAGTTGGCGAACGACGGCGTTCCCCATTCGAACCGGTCCGGCACGGCATCGGATGACGAGGCGAGCTTGAACGGCACGAGCCCTTCGAGTAGGGCGGGATCAGCGATGAGGCCGCCGACGTGGGGGCCGTCCCACTTGTACGCACTCGTCACGTAGAAGTCAGAGCCGAGCTCGGTGATGTCGGTGACGTCGTGCGCGGTGCTGTGCACACCATCGACATAGGCGAGCGCTCCGACGTCATGCGCGATGTCGGTGATCGCCCGCACGTCCGGACGCGTCCCGAGCACGTTGCTTGCGCCCGTCACCGCCACAACCCGTGTGCGCTCGTCGAGCAGCTCGGAGTACTGCTCAACCGGAAGCTCGCCCGAATCGACGTCGACGCGCGCCCACCGCACATCGACTGACGACGCCTCTGCCCACTGGACCCAGGGCCGGACGTTGCCGTCATGGTCGAGCTCGGACACGACGACGTTGTCGCCTGGCCGCCACTGTTGCGCCAGAGCCTGCGCGAACCGGTACGTCAGCGTGGTCATGTTCGGCCCTAGGACCACACCGGTCGGGTCGGGGGCCCCGACGAGGTCGGCCACCGCCTTGCGGGCAGCGCTGGTGATCTCGTCTGCGCGTTGGCTACTGCGAAAGGCGCCGCCACCGTTGCTCGTTCCCACGCGATACGTGTCAGCGATGGCATCGATCACTGACTCCGGTGACTGGGTGCCCGCGGCACCGTCCAGCCACACCGTGCCTCCCTGCAGCGCCGGATAGAGGGAACGGATTCGCTCGACGTCGTACCCGGTCACGGACGCGAGCCCGCAGTGGCCACCAGCGTGCGAATGACGCGGAGCGCGACGGAGATCGTCGCCAAGTCGAAGTTGTCGCTCGAGGCGATCTCCTGCAACGTGGTCCGAGCGCGCGCCAACCCCTCGGCGTTGGCGTTCTCCCAGTCGGTGATGCGCTCTTCGGGGCTACCGCCCTGAGGCGTCAACGTCAGAACGTTGGACGTCAGACCAGCCAGCGCGGAGTAGAGGTCGTAACGTAGCGCCATCCGGGCGAGCGCGTGCCAACGCTCGTCGCGGGGAAGGGCCGTGATCTTGTTCAGCAGCTTGTCGACCTCGAAGCGCTCGGACAGCGCGAAGTACACGAATCCGATGTCGTCGGCCTCTTCGCCGGTCGCGTTGGCCAGCTCGACGATGTCCAGCAGCGAGAACGCATCGAGGTGTGCTGCTGTGATGATCGCCAGCTCCTCGGGCACGCCTTGCTCGGCGTACTCTCCCGCCCGTAGCTGCAGCCGCTCCTGCTCTGCACCCCTCAGCATGTTCGGGATCTCAGTGATCAGGCCTTTGATCTCAGAGAAGTGCTCGATCTCAGCGGCCACGTCGAGCAACGAGCGACGACTCTGCAGCAGCCACCGCGTCGCGCGGTCGAGCAGCCGACGGCTCTCCAGATAGAGCCCTGACTGCGCTCGTACCGGAACGCGGTTGTCGAGCTCGGCTACCCGCGCCCAGAACTCATCGAGAGCAAACACTTCGCGGGCGACGGTGTGGGCCCGGGCGATCTCGACCGGGGTCGCTCCGGTCTCTTCCATCGCGCGGAAGACGAACGTGATACCTCCACGGTTGATCATCCGGTTGACGACCAGCGTGGTGATGATCTCGCGACGGAGGGGGTGTGATCCCAAGCGGTCGGGGTAGCGCTCGACGATCTGCTGTGGGAAGTAGCGGTAGAGGATGTGTTGGTAGAACTCCTCGTCAGGCAGCTGGCTGTCCAACAGCTCCGCTGACAGTCCCATCTTGGAGTAGGCCACCAACACGGCGAACTCAGGGGACGTGAGTCCCTGTCCCAGGGCGTCGCGGTGGTCGATCTCGGCGTCTGTGGGCAGGAACTCGAGCTCTCGGTTGAGCTCTCCGCGAGCCTCCAACCATCGGATGAACCGTTTGTGCACGGGCAGCATCGAGTGCGACTGGGCTCGCGCGTTCGTGAGCAGAACGTTCTGGTCGTAGTTGTGACTGAGGACATGCGCAGCAACGTCGTCGGTCATCTGCGCGAGCAGCTCGTTGCGTTGCTTCTGCGTCAAGTCGCCCGAGCGAACGACGGAGTCGAGCAGGATCTTGATGTTGACCTCGTGGTCAGAAGTGTCCACACCGGCCGAGTTGTCGATCGCATCGGTGTTGATGCGTACGCCGTTTCGTGCGGCCTCGACTCGGCCCAGTTGGGTGAAGCCCAGGTTGCCGCCCTCACCCACGACCTGGCAGCGCAGCTCGATGCCGTTGACGCGGATGGCGTCGTTCGCCTTGTCGCCGACATCTCCGTGCGTTTCGCTCTCGGACTTGACGTAGGTGCCGATCCCGCCGTTCCAGAGCAAGTCGACGGGAGCCTTCAGGACTGCGCGCATGAGCTCTTGGGGCGTCAAGGCCGTGACGCCGTCTTCGATGCCCAACGCTTCGGCCACGTTGGCGGAGATCGGAACCGACTTCAGCGTGCGCGCATACACACCGCCGCCCTCGGAGATCAGCGACGCGTCGTAGTCCTCCCAGCTCGAGCGGGGCAGCTCGAAGAGCCTCTTGCGCTCGGCGTAGCTGGTCGCTGAATCGGGGTTCGGATCGAGGAAGATGTGTCGGTGGTCGAACGCCGCCAACAGTCGAATGTGCTCTGAGAGCAGCATGCCGTTGCCGAAGACGTCACCGGACATGTCCCCGATGCCGATCGCGGTGAAGTCCTGGCTCTGCGTGTCGATGCCCATCTCGCGGAAGTGGTGCTTGACCGACTCCCACGCGCCACGAGCAGTGATGCCCATGGCCTTGTGGTCGTACCCGACCGACCCGCCCGAGGCGAACGCGTCGCCGAGCCAGAAGCCGTAGCTCTGCGCGATGCCGTTGGCGATGTCTGAGAACGTTGCGGTTCCCTTGTCGGCTGCCACGACGAGATAGGGATCGTCGCCATCACGGCGGACCACGCGCGGCGGTGGGACGACGTTGCCGTCCATCAGGTTGTCGGTCACGTCGAGCAGGGCGCTGATGAACGTCCGGTAGGACGTCACACCCTCCGCGAGCCACGCTTCGCGTCCGTCCACCGCCGGATCGGGCAACCGCTTGGGCAAGAACCCACCCTTGGCACCGACCGGGACGATGACGGCGTTCTTGACCGCCTGCGCCTTCACCAAGCCAAGGATCTCGGTGCGGAAGTCTTCGCGCCGGTCCGACCAGCGGAGGCCACCACGCGCCACAGCGCCGAACCTGAGGTGCACGCCTTCGACACGAGGCGAGTAGACCCAGATCTCGAACTTCGGACGCGGCAGGGGCAGGTCGGGGATCGCGGCAGGATCGAACTTGAACGAGACGTAGGGCCTCGGCGTGCCGTCTTGGTCGGTTTGGAAGTAGTTGGTGCGCAGCGTCGCGTTGACCAAGGCGAGCAGTGAACGAATGATCCGGTCCTGGTCGAGGCTCTTCACGGCGCTCAGCCCGTCGAGCACGCTGTTCGTCAGCTCTTCGGCGCCGGCTTCCCGGTCACCAGCGAAGTCGGGGTCGAAGCGAGACTCGAAGAGCTGGACGAGGCTCTTGACCAGCTCGACATGCGCGGCCATTGACTCCTCGATGTACTCCTGGCTGAACGTCGCGCCGGTCTGCCGCAGGTACTTCGCGTACGCGCGCAGCAGCATGGCCTGCCGCCAGGTGAGTCCCGCAGACATCACCAGTGCGTTGAAGCCGTCCGATTCAGCCGACCCGGACCACACTGCGGCGAACGCATCCTGGAAGAGGTCCTTCAGAACGTGTGCGTCGGCCGTCACCAATCCCTTGGCGAGTCCGCGGTGGTACAGCCCGAAGTCGTAGAGGTAGATGCGCACGCCGTCCGCGCGGTCGACCTCGTATGGCCGCTCGTCGAGTACCTCGACACCCATGCGCTGCAAGTACGGCAGTACCTCAGACAGCGAGATCTCGCTGCCGACCCGGTAGATCTTGAAGCGAAGCTCACCGATGTCGGCGCCCGGCGGCTCGTACAGGTTCATGCCCAACGGGCCACCCGGTTGCAGACCCTCCATGCGCCGGATGTCCGAGACGGCCAGACGCGCGGGGAAGTCCTCCTTGTACGCCTCAGGGAATGCATTGTCGTAGCGCTTCATGAGCGTGACGGCTTGCCCCTCGCCGAGACTCTCGTGAAGCGCGTCAGACAGGTCGTCGTCCCACGTGCGCGTGGCCTGTGTCAGTCGTGCCTCGAGAATGTCCGGGTCGACGCGTGGGAGCGTCGAACCCGGCGTGCCTCGGACGACGTAGTGCAACCGCGCGAGCACGGACTCAGAGACGCGCGCGGTGTAGTCAACGCTCTCGGCGCCGAAGGTGTCGAGCAGGATTGCTTCCATCGCCTGCCGCACCTGCGTCGTGTAACGGTCGCGAGGCAAGTAGACGAGCGCTGACGCAAACCGCCCATAGACGTCGTACCTGAGGAAGAGCCGCACCTGACGGCGTTCTTGCAGGTGCATGATGCTGAGCGCGGTTGGCAGGAGCTCATCGACGCTCATCTGGAACAGCTCGTCGCGCGGATACGTCTCGAGGATCTGGAGCAGGTCTTTGCCGCTGTGGCTCATCGCGGCAAAGCCGCTGGCCTCGAGGATCGTCTTGACCTTGCGACGCAGGACGGGGATGCGTGTGACGCTCTCGCTGTACGCCGACGTCGTGAAGAGCCCGAGGAGTCGGCGTTCGCCGGAGACCTCGCCGTTCTCATCGAAGGTCTTGATCCCGATGTAGTCGAGATAGGCCGGTCGGTGGACGGTCGATCTGCTGTTCGCCTTGGTCAGGATCAGCAGCTCTTTCTCGCGAGCTTTCGCCCTGACCTCCGGGGGCAGCTTGCTGAATGCGGCGGACTCGGCGTGGTCACCGCGCAGCAGCCCCAAACCGGTACC
>DASUFV010000108.1:0-3798 GCA_036274415.1 Actinomycetes bacterium | reverse complement strand
TCCAGATTCGTTTCGCTTGCCAGACCTCGACGCGAAAATACGTATGCGCTCACGCGTCCTGGACGGTGCGGACGCCAAGGATTCCGGCGAAGCCCAACAGCCCAATGCCTACGGTGACGTCAATGCCGAGCAGCATGCGGCGTCCAAGGCGGCGACCCAGCTTGGTCGCAACAGCGGCGAGCACCAGGAACCACGCTGCGCTTCCCAGCAGCACTCCAGCCAAAAGCGCGACCGCGGCCGGAGCGGTCTCGAGCAGGGACGCCGTCGCCGCAGCGCCGAAGATTGCGGCCCACGAGATGATGGTCAAAGGATTGGACGCCGTCGCGATCAGACCCGTCCGATAGGACGCCGCGACGTCCGCGACTTCGAACGCTGCCTCTCCCCCGGACCGGATGCGCCACGCGTCCAGCAACGTTCGAACGCCCATCCACGCCAACACTGCTGCTCCCGCCAACCCGAGCAGCAACCGAACTGGCTCGATCTGCACGAGGGCAGCCGCACCGAGGACGCCGAGCGCGGCGTAGCAGGCGTCCACCGTCGCAGCGCCAGCTCCAATGGCCCATGCCGGACGGAAACCGCTGCGCGTTGCCGTGCGGATGCACAGCAGCGACACCGGGCCGACCTGAGCCGCGACGAAGCCGCCGAGCAGCAACCCGGCAATCAGCGATCGGAGCATGCGACGTCCTCGAAACCGTTGGGATCCGGGGACAGCCTAGAGACATCGAGACAATCGGGGCTTCCGTCTCGGGGTCCGCGGTGGCCGGTGGCTACGAACTGACGGTTTTGCAGCTGCGCACGGGGCGGAATTGCCAGTTCAGAGCCAGTCGAGCCACCGTCGGCGGTCAGGACCCGCTGAGCCACCCCGAAGTCGGAGAGCCGACTATCGCTACCTAGAGATATAGGCCCGTGCTGTTCTCGACCCGCGCGGACGCCACCGCGTGAATGTCTCGCTCGCGCAGCAGCACCAACGTCTCGCCACGCACCTCGACCTCACCGCGGTCTTCCGGCTCGAAGAGGACGCGGTCGCCGCTTTGAACGGTGCGGACGTTCGGACCCACGCCCACGACCTCGGCCCATACGAGCCGCTTGCCAACCTGCGCGGTTGCGGGAATCACGATGCCGCCGGTCGACCGTCGTTCGCCGTTCGGGCCTTCTTCTTTGACCAAGACTCGGTCGTGCAGAAGTTGGATCGGGAGTGCGTCGGAGTCGGCCATCAGCGGTGGAAGATCTTGCGCAGCAGCAGCAGGCTCGCAACCGTGCCAACCGCGATGCCGATCGGCTTCTTCTTGGGCGTCCCGTCTGGCTCGACGAACACGTTCTTGACGCTGGCGATGGCGTCTTCGGCCAACGACTGAGGGGCGAGCCGCTCGGACAGGACATCGACCTGGTCGGCGAGGCGCCGCTGCGCGGCGTCGATGTCGGCCTGGATCTCCTCAGGCGAGCGGCTCGGCGGCGCCAGCGCCTCGTCCACGACGTCGTTCTTCTTGTCCTGCTTGTCGCCCTTGGCGGGGGTCGGCTGGCTGGCGGTGTCGGTCACCGGGCCACCATATCCCGCCTGGTGGGCAGCCTGCCGAGTGGCCCGGGGCCGGGTCGCGGTCTTATTGCAAACGGTTTGCAACAGGGTACGGGCTGCACTAGCGTCGAGGCATGCCCCTCTTCGCCCGGACCTCCCATGCCCTCATACCGATAGTGCTCGTCGGCGCCGTTGGCTTGGCGGCGTCCGGCTGCTCGGACGCCGCGGACTCCGGCGGCGAGCTGAAGGTAGCCACCACCGTCGCGCCGATCACGTCGATCGCGGCCAACATCGGTGGCGACCGCGTCGACATCGAGGGCATCGTCCCCGAGGGCACCAACAGTCACACCTTCGAGCCCGCACCTCAGGTCGCCGAGTTGCTCAGCACCGCGGACGTCGTGTTCATCAACGGGCTCGACCTCGAGGACCCGACGAAGGCGCTCGCCGAGGCGAACATGAAAGACGACGCCACCCTCGTCGAGATCGGCAACGAGGTCCTGCCCGAAGAGGACTACATCTACGACTTCTCCTTCCCCGAGGAGGACGGCAAGCCCAACCCGCACCTCTGGACGGACCCCACCTACGCCGCGCAGTACGCCGAGGTCATCGCAGAAAAACTCAGCGAGAAGGACCCGGACAACGCTGACTACTACGAGAAGAACCTCGATCAGTTCACCGACCGCGCCAATGCCTTGGCGGACGCGCTCCGCAGCGACCAGGCGACCGTTCCGGACGGCAACCTAAAACTGCTCACGTATCACGACGCCTACGCGTACTTCGCGAAGACGTTCGGTTGGGAAGTGATCGGAGCGGTGCAGCCGAAGAACTTCGAGGATCCGACACCGGACGAGGTAGCCCGCATCATCGACCAGGTGGAGGCCGAGAACGTCCCGACGATCTTCGGCTCAGAGGTCTTCCCGTCCAGCGTCCTGGAGGAGATTGGCAACGCCACCGGGGCGCGCTACGAGGACACGCTGCGCGACGACGACCTGCCCGGCGAACCCGGAGACCCAGAGCACTCCTGGCTCGGGTTGATGCGTTACGACTACGTGACCATGATCGAGGGGCTCGGCGGGAAGGCGACCGAGCTTCTGGAGGTTGACGTGAGCGACGTGGCACCGGACGAAGCGGAGTACCCGCAATGACCAGAACCGGCGTCGGCCCGATCATCCTCAGCCTGGACGCCGTCACGGTCGGCTATGGCACCAAGCCGGTGCTGCGCGACGTGACGTTCCACGTCCACGCCGACCAGTTCACCGGCATCGTCGGGCCCTCGGGAGCCGGCAAGACCACCCTGCTGCGAACGGTCCTCGGCACCCTCTCCCCTGTCCGCGGATCGATCACTCGGGACGGCGACTTGCGCGTCGCGTACGTGCCGCAGCTCGAGACGGTGAACTGGAACTTCCCCGTCACCGTCTTCGAGTGCGTGCTGATGGCTCGCACGAGCGGCTGGCAGCTCCCGCGTCCCAGCCGAGCCGACCGTGCCGAGGTGGCTCAGACGCTCGAGCGGCTGGGCATCGCCGACCTGGCCGGACGCCACATCCGCGAGCTGTCCGGCGGCCAACAGCAGCGCATGTTCCTGGCGCGCGCGCTGCTCAGCCGGCCACAGCTCTTGGTGCTGGACGAGCCGACGTCCGGAGTCGACATCAGCACGCGGCACGACATGCTTCACCTGCTGGCCGACCTGCATGAGGACGGCATCTCGATCGTGCTCACGACACACGACCTCAACGGCATGGCCGCACACCTTCCGCATCTCGTGACCGTCAACGGACGCATCGTGGCCGAGGGAACCCCGAAGGACGTCATCACTCCGGACGTCCTTGAGCAGACGTTCGGTGCGCGTCTCGAGGTGCTGCAGCACCTCGGCATGCCAGTCGTCATCGACGACTACCACCTCCAAGGCGCTCGAGCAGTGTCATGACGTTCGACCTCGCCGTGTTGGCCTCACTTACCTCGCCGCTTCAGTACGAGTTCTTCCAGAAAGGGCTCGCGGTAGCGACGCTGTCCGGTGCTCTGCTCGGGTTCATCGGCGTCTACATCACGCTCCGCGGCATGAGCTACATCGGTCACGGCCTCTCACACGCGATCTTCGGCGGCTTCGCTGCCGCGTCCCTGGTGAGCACGTCGTTCATCTACCTCGGTGCCGGCGTGTGGGGCGTCGCTTCGGCGCTGTCGATCAACTGGGTCACGCGCAAGCACCGCATCGGCGCGGACGCCGCGATCGGTGTGATCACGACCGCGTCCTTCGCGCTGGGCGTCGCGCTGCTCACGAAGTTCGGCAG
>DASUFV010000107.1:0-2369 GCA_036274415.1 Actinomycetes bacterium | reverse complement strand
CCGCTCGCACATCGAGTTCAGCGAGGAGGCGATGCACGAAGCGGCAGCAGGGTTCCGCCGCATCGAGTCGTTCTTGCGCCGTGCGATGCCGGCGATCGGCAGTGACTGGGCGAGCACCACGACGGTGCCACCCGCGTTCGCGGACGCCATGAACGATGACTTCGGCGTCCCTGCGGCGCTGGCGGTCGTGCACGAGACGGTGCGCGAAGGGAACGCCGCGATCGACCGAGGTGACACTGACGCGCTCAAAGGGGCGTTCTCCGCGGTGATGGGAACGACCGAGGTGCTCGGGGTCAATCCACTGTTGCCGCCGTGGGACGACCAGGGCGCCGACCGTGCTCGCGTCAAGGCGCTGCGGGACGCTGTTGACGCACTCGTGTCTGCTCAGCTCGAGGCGCGCGCGCAGGCCCGGGCTGCCAAGGACTTCGCGACTGCCGACGCGATCCGCGACTCGCTGACTGCGGCCGGGATCGTGATCGAAGACACGCCCGAGGGCGCTCGCTGGTCACTCGCCCAGGAGCAGTGATGGCCGGCAACAGTCAGCGCAAAGGCGCGATTCGCAAAGGCAAGAAGGGCCCAACGACCGGCAGCGGCGGTCAGCGACGCAAGCAGCTGAAGGGACGCGGGCCTACGCCCAAGGCGGTCGACCGCGAGAAGCATCCCGCGGCCAAGCGCAAGCGCGCGTCCGACAAGCGTGCCGCGCAGTCGGGGCGGCGTACGACGTCCAGTCGCGGTGCTTCGCGACGCCGAGGCGACAGCACCCCGGAGTACGTCGTCGGGCGCAACGCGGTTGCCGAGGCACTGGACGCGCACATCCCTGCGACCGCGTTGTACGTCGCCGAGCGCATCGACAACGACGATCGCGTGCGTCACGCCGTAGACGCGGCTAACGCTCAGTCAGTGTCGGTGCTCGAAGCACCGCGCAACGAGCTCGACCGACTGGCCGACGGCCTGACCCACCAAGGGCTCATCCTGCAGGTGCCTCCTTACGAGTACGCACATCCGGACGACTTGGTCGCGCGTGCCTCCGATGCGAGCGAGACGCCGTTGCTCATTGCGCTGGACCACGTCACCGATCCACGCAACCTCGGCGCGGTCGTGCGGTCCGCTGCGGCATTCGGCGCGCACGGAGTGCTCGTACCCGAACGCCGTGCCGCGAGCATGACGGCGTCCGCCTGGAAGACCGCATCCGGTGCGGCGGCGCGAGTGCCTGTCGCGCGCTGTACGAACCTCACCCGCGCGTTGACGGCGTACCAAAAGGCCGGCTTGTTCGTTGTCGGGTTGGACGCCGCGGGCGACATTTCCATCGACGCGGTAGACGCCGACGTGCCGCTGGTGCTCGTGGTCGGCGCCGAGGGCGCAGGGCTCTCGAGGCTGGTAAGGGACACCTGCGACCAGGTGGCGAGCATCCCGATATCGGCTGACACCGAATCCCTGAACGCAAGCGTGGCGGCGGGAATTGGCCTCTACACGCTCGCGCGAGCGCGCTCCCGCTGACCAACGTTCGGCCGGATGGGCGATCGTCGAGCCGTCCACCTGCGGTGATGTGAACGGCCACTCAGGATGGTCTCCGAGGAGGAGACGGTGTACGAACTGGTGGCCGCCCCTGTGCGGGAGTTGCAGCGGCGGCGCCCGCAGATGCGCAGCGTCGGGGTCGCTCACGCCATCGCGGCGCTGTCCTTGCTTGCGGTGCTCGCGTTCGGGTCGTTGAACGACTGCTCGGGGCGCGCGGTGCAGGTGATCCCTGCCGGCACGGAGCTGGCCCTTTTCGTTGGGTTCGGCTCGGTGGCCATGATCGCCCGCGTTCCGCGCGTCTCCGCGATCGCCCCCGCGTTGGCGTTGGGTGCCTCGCTCCCGCTGCTCGGCGCGGCGCTGTCGGGATGGCTGTGGGTGATTGGTCAGCCGTGCATGGGCAACGTCCTCGATCGCGAAGTCGTGACGATGCAGATAGTCACAGCGGCGGCGGCTGCCATCGTCGCGACGTCGCTCTGGCTGCTGATCTCGCGGGACGAACTAGAGCCGTGGTACGGCACGACGGGTGTGGTGGCTGCTGCGGCTGGTGCCTTGACGGTGCTCGTCGTCGGTGTTGGCTTCACGGTGATCCTCAAACCGGACGTCTCACTCACGACGGCTGCCTTGGCGCTGACCGTGCCATGGGCTGTCGTCGTCGGGATGACGGGCTGGCTCCGCACCTCGCCGGCCATCGCGATCGTCGTGCCGGCGATCGGTCAAGGCCTCTGGCTGATGAACCATTGAGTGCGACCGCCTGACAGACTTTACTGCATGCAGCGGATTGTGCGTACGGCGTCCAAGAACGACCGCGAAGCGATCCTCGACGTATGTACCGCTGCGTTCGTCACCGAGCCAGC
>DASUFV010000106.1:0-4314 GCA_036274415.1 Actinomycetes bacterium | reverse complement strand
GCGACCACCGAGATCTCGTCGAGAGTCGGAATGCCGTCGCAGATGCGCAACTCGACCGTTCCGAAGTTGGGGTGCGGACGGATGTCCCACCACACCTCGCGAATCGACTCGATCGTGTTCGACGAGATCAACGTCTCCATGTACTCCTCGAACGCGTCCCAACCCGACAACGCGTACGGAAGTCCGGCAGTAGGCAGGCCCTCGAAGACCTTGCTACGCGCGGACGCCAAGCCAGTGTCAGAACCCATCCAGTACGGCGACGACGCCGACAACGCAAGGAAGTGCGGGATGTACATCATCAGCGCGTTGTTGATCGGGATCGACTTCTCGGGTGCCCGGACGCCGACGTGCACATGGACGCCGAAGATCTGTAGCCGGCGCGCCAACCACTGCATCTGCTCCACGAGCTGCTCATAGCGCTCGTTCGGACTGATCTGTTGCGTGGTCCAGTCGGTGAACGGGTGCGTGCCTGAGCACATCACCCCGAGGTTGCGTCGCTGCGCCGCAGCTTGAACATCCTTGACGGTGCCGGCGAGATCCTCACGCGCCTCGGCAACGGTCGAGCAGACGCCGGTGATCACCTCGACCGTCGACTCGAGCAGCTCGTGTTTGGCCTTCGGGTGCTCTTCTCCCGGGACCGGCGCGATCTCGTCGAGGATCTCGGTGGCGCCGCTGGTCAGCTCGCGGGTGTCGAGATCGATGAGCTCGAGCTCCCACTCGATCCCGAGACTCGAACGCTCCGATGGCTGGAACGGGATGTGCACCGTCCCAGGCTATGGGTCAGTGGGGCTCGATGGAGAGGTTGCGAGCAACGGGTAGGCAACAGGTGTGCGACGGCACCTCGTGGCAGCTCACGAGTCGGCTCACGAGCCGTAGGGCCGCGAAGGCAAACCCAGCGCGCTCCACTCCTCGGTGCCACGCGGCGCTGGCCGCATGCCGTACCCATCGCGCACCACCTGGCGCACCAGCCAGACGGCGGCACCCCCGACCAGGGCGATAGCCGCCAGCAGGGTGATCAGCTCGATCGGTGACATCACGACGACCTCCTTCAGGTCTGGATCTCAGTTCGGCTCATTGAGGTGGTTCATGGTCCGATTTCAGAAAAGTGGACCACTGACCCTCAAAAACCCTTCGGATTGGTCTATCTGGACTTGTCAAAACGAGAGTCTGACCGCAAACTGGCCCCATGTCTTGGGCCGCATCCCCCACATTGGATCAATCGCCGATCGTCGTCTCGCTCCGACGCGACCTGCGGCATGCCACTGGACCACTCCGCGACCACCTGGCCTCTGGGCTGATGGCTGCGGTGGGCACCGGCGACATCCCGCTGGGCAGCCGGCTCCCCGCCGAGCGTCGACTGGCCGACGCGCTGGGAGTCAGCCGCGGGACCGTCGTCGCCGCCCTCGACCAGCTGGAGGCGCGCGGAGTCGTCGAACGGCGTCCGGGGTCGGGCAGCTACGTGCGGTCTGCTCCCATCACCGCTTCCGGTGTCGCGACGCCAGGCGACGCTGAGCTGGTCGAGCTCTGGATGAACCACGAGACGCCCATCGACCTCGCTGTGTCGTCACCGGTCCACCCGCCACACGAGCTGCTCAACGACGAGGTCGCAACCACGTCCTCACTGCTGATGTCGTCGAGCAGACACGGCTACTCCGCACTCGGTGAACCGCGCATGCGTGCAGCAGCAGCGGCGCGCCTCACGCGTCACGGCCTGGCGTCGGTCGCGGACGACGTCATCATCACGTGCGGAGCACAGCAAGCGCTGCAGCTCGCGATCCGTGCGTTGGTGCGGCCGGGCGACCGAGTCTTCGTCGACAACCCGACGTACCCCGGCTTGCTTGCGCTACTACGGCAAGTCGGTGCCGTGCCCGTTCCGATCCGATCGGACGCCGAAGGCATCGTGCCGCGCGACCTCACGCGCGCCGTCGCACAGCACGGCCCGTCGATGCTGGCGACCGCCTCACTCGGGTCCAACCCGACCGGCGCGGTCATGTCGCCGAGCCGTCGAGCCGAACTCCTGGACGTCATCGTCCGCCATGAGCTCGTCGTGCTCGAAGACCTCACACTGACCGACACGATCATGGATGAGTCGATGCTGGACGGTGCTGGCTTCGACTCCGACCGCGTTGCCATCCCGCTGTGTGCCGACGACCGCGTGCGCGGCATGGTCGTTGGTTCGGCGTCCAAGCTGTTGTGGGGCGGGCTCCGCGTCGGGTGGTTGCGCACGAACGAGTCGTGGCTCCGACTCGCGGCACAGTCGAAGGCTCTCGCCGACTTCGGCACCTCGCCCATGACCCAACACGTCACCGCCGCGATGCTCGAACAGATTCACGCTGATCCGTCGTGGGTGATCCGTCGGCGCGCGGAGATCAGGGAACGCCGCAACCTCATGGTCGACCTGCTGCACCACCATCTGCCCACGTGGGGAATCAGCACGCCGCCTGCGGGGCTGTCGCTGTGGGTGCACGTTCCCGGCGTCGACGGCGTCGAGCTCGCCACTGCGGCTGACCGGCACGACGTGCACGTGATGCCGGGTGAGCAGTGCGGCACCGAATCGTCCTACAGCGACTATCTGCGGTTTAGCTTCGACCGCGACCCCGCGATGCTCGCCGAGGCTGCACAACGTCTGGCACATGCGTACGCCGACGTGAGTCGCGGAAGCAACCGTTCGCGTCCGAACGTCGGCCCCTGATACCGAAGGGTCAGTCCAGGTTCGCCAGCGCAAGGAACTGGCGGGCAGGCGCGGCGTCGCCGTCCACCCGCACCGCAGACTCATCCAGCCCGAGCCTGCGCCAGAGCGTCAACAGCAGGTCGCTGGCCGGCCCCGACAGCGTTGCGACCACCTCCGGTATCTCGTCGTCAGCGACGCGTGACACTTCCGTGCTCCACCGCATCACCGAGTCGTCCACCCAGGCCGTCCATTCCGTGTTGGTGTCCGTGGCAAGCAGCCGGACGGCGCCAGCTCCGGATGTCGCCCAGGTGACCGGCCACGACGACGCCAGCAAGAAGAACTCCGAGACTCCGTCAGACGCCAGGTCGTACGCGATCGGACGAGGCGGCACGTTCGTCGCGTGACGTGCTGCGTGCTCGGCGTCCCACCGGTGCACCGCCACCTCGTGCGGAACGCGACGCTGGACGAAAGCGACGTCTTGCTGCGGGGTCCATGAGTACGCAGGCGTGCTCGGGTCGGCGGGTGCCAGCGTTGCGATCAACTCGCGGACGCCGACCCGCACCCAGTCGGCGAGCTGCGCGTCCGACGGACGGACGAACTCAGGCTCTCCCGCCGTGCTCGTCGCCCCGGTTGACACGACCCAGGTCCAGAAACGGGTCACGTCGCCCACGTGATACCCCAGGTCAGCCAGCGTCCACTCAGGGCACGCCTGCACGGGCGCCGACATGGCGTCGAACTCGAGCGCAGACTCCAACGCAGACGCGAGCTGTTCGGTTTCCGACGCCAGCAGCTCGAAGTAGCGGTCGAGCGTCAACAGGGTCGGCGATGTTCGCACGCCCCCAGGCTAAGCCAGTCAGGCAACGGGATGCCGGGCGTCGTAACGCACGAATGCGCGGTTCCGCAACGAGAAGAACAGTGTTGCGATCAGGCAGGCGCAACCCCCAGCAACGATGGCCGTGCGCTCGCCCCATAGGGATGCCGTGGTTCCGACGAGTGCGTCGCCCAACCTTGGGCCGCCTGCCACTACCACGATGAACACACCCTGAAGCCGGCCGCGCAGCTCGTCCGGCGTCGCCACTTGCAGGATCGTCGAGCGAAACACCGCGCTCACCATGTCGAACGCGCCGGTGAGAGCGAGGAAGAGCAGCGCCCATGCCAGCAAACTCGTGAGGCCAAACAACGCAACCGCAGCTCCGTATGCGCACACCATGACGACCACCATCAGCCCCTGGCGGCGCACGCTGCCGAGCCATCCGGAGAACACTCCGGCGAGCATCGAGCCGACGGCGGGTGCGGCGGACAACAGACCTACTGTCCTCGCGCCGCCGCCAAAGGTGGTCACCGCGAGGGCCGGGAACAGGGCCCTTGGCTGCGCCAGCACCATCGCGCAGAGATCCACGATGAACGTCATGAGCAGGTTGCGTCGGCGTCGAAGGAATCGCAGGCCTTCCCACACCGCGGCCCACCCCGTGCGATGTGGCTCGGCCTCAGGTGGAATCGAGGGCAACCGGAACAGCCCATACATCGCGGCTCCGAACAGCGCCGCATCGATCGCGTAGGCCGCAGTCAATCCGGCTCCATCGATGACCAACCCACCCAGCAGCGGACCAAGCGTGAAACCCGCACTGAACGTCAGATTCGTG
>DASUFV010000105.1:0-5571 GCA_036274415.1 Actinomycetes bacterium | reverse complement strand
CGTGCAGGTCGAAGGCATCAGGGTCGAACTGCGGATGCGGGAACGCCGTGGCCCGCACCCATTCGTCACTGCCGTTGAGCGCATCGGACCACGCGGCATAGCGGGCGGCGTTGCCGTCCGGAGCGAAGCCGCTGCTGGGCGGAAGGATGTCGAAGTTCGGGACCTCGGCGAAGCTGATCCACACATCGTTGCCGCCGGAACCGCTGCCGCCGCGGGCCGTGGTGGAGGCCCCGTTGCGGCCGGTCGCATACGTGCAGTGCCCCGCAGTGACGACGTGGGTGGCATCGACGAGCGTGCCGGAGCAGGTGAACCACGCACCCGGGTCGTTGAACCGAGGGTCGACCTCGTCGGGCACGTAGAACAAGAGCTCTCCGACGTACGGATGCTGACCGCCGTCGGGCACGCCTCTGGTGATCGCGTGCGCCGGTGCCATCGGCAGAATCAGGACGAGACAGCTCAGGAGCAGAAGAAGAACACGCCGCACGGGGGACCCCACACACTAACGCCCGAGACTGGGACCGGGCTCCTTCGACGTTCGTACCCGATGATCCGGCGGTCTGACAAGGGTGAGTGGTCACCCCGAGGCGTTCGTCGGTGAGCAGGTCACGGATCGGCCCGGAGACTCGGGGCCGGACGCGAAGTGATCAGCGTCCGGCTAGGCGGGCTCGGGCAGCGACGACGTGGGCACCGAGGTCGCGGTCGACGAGCTGCTCCAAGGTGTCGAGCGACCGGGCCTTACCGTCGCGTGAGCGCTGGGTCAGGTAGACCGACCGATCACGCAGTAGCCGAGCACGCGCGAGACCCCAGGCCCGGAGTGAGTCGAGCGTCGCGCCGGACAACCGTTTCGCGGACTCACCGCTCACCACGAGCTGGTAGGCCGCGGCCCTCGCCCGGCAGTGCTTGCACGCTGCGGTGATCGACAGCGCGCGGTTGTTCGGCGACATCGCGCCCGGATCGGTCACCACGACCACCTGGATGGACACCGCCGTCGCCCGGCACCGCGCGCAGCCCTGGGTCCACGCGACCGCGACGTTGTCCACCCTCATGACAGGAACGTGGTCGAGGTAGAGCACGTGCACGCTCACGGCACGACCCGCACAACGCCGACACGTCGCGGACGCGGTCGAGGTGGTGGCGGCGCGGACACGGACCCCCTCTGCAGTGTCGACGCGGTAGGCCGAGTCATGGGCATCCGCGACGGACGTCGGGTGCGCGGAGGCAGTCAGGTCGATCCTCAACGGACCCTGGCTGGCACCCGCGCTCGGCTCCGCGGCGCCGCCCGAGAACAGGAGGAGTCCCGCCACCGTCGTGATGGCCAGGCCGGACTGGACAGACCTGATCATCGTCCCTCCCTGAAGTTGTCGGCGACTGCTGCCGCCACCGCGACCAGAGCGTCACGCGTGCCACGTTGCAGGTGGTCGATCTCGGTCTGGGCACCCACCTCCAGGGCTCGGTCCCACGGGACCGACAAGACGTGACGACACCGCCGTTCGAAGTGGTCCTGCATCGGTTCGATCGGGGCGCCGGTGCCCGGACGGACGCCGTTGATGACGACCACAGCCCGGCTGACCAGGTCCTGATGGTTGTGCTGGTCGAGCCAGTCCAGGGTGAGTGCAGCGGCGCGGCCTCCGTCGAGACCGGCGCGCAGCACGAGCACGAGCTGGTCGGCCTCGGCGATGAGGCCCTGGTTGGCGCTGTCCAAGATCCCGGTCCCGGTGTCGAGGAGGAGCAGGTTGTAGAAGCGGTCCAGCAGCTGGACGAGCCGGTGGTAGTCGTCGCGATGCAGGGCCATCCCGATGGACGGGTCGTCATCAGAGGCGAGTACCTCGAGTCGCGAGCGTGGAGCCTGGACGGTGTACTCGCGCAGCTCCGCGTAGCTCGTGATCTCGTCCATGTCCGCCAGTACGTCGGTGATCGTCCGGCCGTTGCCCGGGGCGACCCGGTGGGCGAGGTTCCCGGCATCGGGGTTCGCATCCACCGCGATCACCCGGTCTCCTCTCAGGGAGGCGAAGGTGCTCCCCAGAGCCAGGGTCGTCGTGGTCTTGCCGACGCCGCCCTTGCGACTCATGACCACCACGTGCCGCGATCCGTCGATCGGGGCGCGCAGCCGTTCCTCCGTCTCCTGCCTGCGCACTTGCGCCGGGCCGGGTCCGGGGTTGATGACGCCGTGCGTTCCCGAGTGGACCGCCCGACGCCAACCGGAGTCGGGAACCGTTCTGGGAGCCGGCAGCATGTTGGCGTCGGTGAACTCGCTGGCGGTCAGCGGCGACTCGTCCGGCCAGGTGACGTGTGGCTGGCCGAAGCCCGTCGCCGGCTCGGCCGGGGAGGTGGGATGGATGGCCATGGTGGCCTCCTCTCGGGTGGACAGACGCCTGGTGAGCCGCGCCAGCAGGGGAAGCGACAGCATGACCAGCCGCCAGAACAGGACGATGAGCCCGATGGCAGGCAGGGCGAGGAGCACCATCGAGACCAGTGCAACAGCGACGAGGGCGAATTCTCGTGCAGGCAGGGCGAGGGTGACCACGGTCCACTGCTGCTGCATGCCCTGCACGAGCTGATCGACGAAGAAGGGCAGCGTCCACAGGATCCATCCGAAGCAGAACGCCAGCAGCGGAACGACGAGGACGACCCACACCACCACGGTGCGCCGGGCGTAGGGACGGAGCTCGACCACACGAGGGTCGGGCGGACGTCCCGGGATCAGGCTACGCAGCACCGGGCCGACCCGGGTGAAGAGATCCGGCACGCCCGCGAGGTCGGCCAGCACGTAGTAGCCGTCGAACCGGACGGCGGGGATCAGCTGCTGCACCATCTGCACCTGCAGCATGGCGGCCGTCAGGATCAGGAGTGGATGGTCGGTGACCAGGTAGGCGGTGCCCAGCGCGAGCACGGTCCAGGCGTTGAAGTAGAGCCCCCCGAGGTCGACCCGCAACCGTCCGGAGCGCCCGAGCCGGTACGAATCCGTCACCTCGGTGAAGTACGCCGGGTACACGATGTAGACGCCGACGCCGATCCGGCCGGGGACCCCCCCGCCGTACCGGCACGCCGACGCATGACCCAGCTCGTGGACCACGGCCGCAGCGTTGAGCACCCCGAGGATGACCAGCAGCATCACCGGGGTCGCGACGAGCTGCTGCAGGGCGCTCAGCAGATCGCCGTGTCGCACCATGGCGATGTCCATGGCAACGAAGGCCGCCACCACCAACGTCACGAGCGGTGGCAGGAAGCTCCAGGCCAGGCCGCGGGACAGACGGCGCACCACTCCGGCCGGGATGAGGGTGCCCCGGAAGGTCAACGTCAACAACGGGTTGGCACGGGGCGCAGCCGGAGAATCGTCGCCGGGCCGGGTGATGAGGCCGAGCGGGACCAGCCGCGCCGTCACCAGATGCTGCAGTCCGTCGGGGGAGAGCCGACGGCCGAAGGCGACGCTGATGCGGTCGGCGATCGCAGCTGCGCTCGACTCCGGATGCAGGTGACACAGCACGAGGTACAACAGCTCGGAGAGCTGGATGATCTGCCCGTCCCCGCGGCGTACCAGATAGGTCCGGCCCTGGAGGCCGGAGCCGTGGGCGGCCCCGAGGTCCGTGACGCCTGGGGCGACCCGCCAACCGGCGGCATCGTCGCTGTCGTCCCCCGGGTGCAGCCACGACGCCGCCGGCTCGGCGCCCGCGGGCGCTTCTTGTGCCACGTGTCTCGCAGTGGTGTCCATAGCTCTGGTGTTGCTCTGGTGTTGCTCTGGTGGTTGCCCTGGTGGTTGCTCTGGAGTGTGACGGCGGGCGCGCCCAGAGCGTGCACACCCGCCGCCAGGTCAGCGTCGTGGACTACGACGAGATGCCGACGCTCGTGAGGTACTGGGTCGCCATGGCGTTGGCGCTGGCGTTGATGCTGGCAGCGTTGACGGCGATGGCCAGGTTGACCCCCACGACGTTCGTGACGTTGACGCAGCCCACCGAGCAGCTGAGAGTCTCTCGGTCGGGAAGCAGCTGCGCCGTGGCCTCCTCCAGCTCCGCAGGACGCACGTCTGGAAGTGTGCGCATGCGTGTTCACCTCCTTCGCATGTGTCGACGCGGCGTTTGCAGCCGCAAGACCGCGCCGCCGCGGCTCTCAGCTCTGCGAGATGCCGATGTTCTGGACCGCAGTGCTGGTGGCCGAGGAGTTGAAGCTGGCCGCGTTGAGAGCCAGTGACGAGTTCGACGCCGCGACGTATGCCCAGTTGAAGTTGCCGCCGTGCAGCGTCTCCCGCTCGGGGAGAAGCTCGATGAACTCGGAGTCCAGCTCGCTGATGGTGAGTTCCTGTCGCATGTGATCTGCCTTTCCGTGAAACGTGGACGGACCGTTCGTGGACAGTTGACGGCCCTGGACGTGACCCCTGTGTGACCGGCGCGTTACTCGATCGTGATCCCGCTGCGACCCGAGCGTGACGCGACGTGCGGCAGCGACGATTCCCCGCCACAGTTGTGGGGATTACGGCCGCACGCGTCGACGGCGCGTGCTAGAACTCGAGGGAGCGACAGAACGCTGTGGTGCCCGGGAGCCCACGCCCGAAGATGGGGTGCCGATGAATGATGCGACAACGACGTCCGATGCGGACGGCGTCCTCGTGGCGAGCGCGTGGCGGTCGGCAGCCGGCGACGTTCTGGTGCGCATCACCGTGTCCGGACCGGGGGGTGAAGGTGACACCGTCTGCACGGTGTCGTCGACCACGGAGGCCCTTGCCTGCATGGAGGAGTGGCTGTCCCAGCTGGGTGCGTGACGCGGCGTACCTCGCTGCGTTCGCATCGACGGACTTCCACCGGGCCGAACGGGTGTACGGTGCCTTAAAACGAGATGGCGGTGGGCTTGATCGAATGTTGAGGTAGGGGTGCCTCTTCCTTCGAGGCATTCGGGTTTTCCGCCTTTCGATCGGGGGGTGGGGAACATGAGGGGGAATGCGTTCGGGCGCTCCCAGCCAATACATCTGCATTTGATCGGAGCATTCGCCCTCACGGTGGATGGCAGCCACGTGCATCTTGGTCGCCGCGAAGAGCGACTCATCGCCCTGTTGGCCATCCGAGGCTCGTGTCATCGACCCTATGTCGCCGGGACGCTGTGGCCGAACAGCGATGAGTCGCGGGCCCTGAGCAGTGTGCGCGCCGCCGTGCTCAAGGTGCGGCGGGCGGCACCGACGGTGCTCGAGGCCGAGGGGTCGACCCTGTCGCTGCAGGCGTCGGTGACGATCGACCTCGTCGAGCTCATCGAGTGCGCGGAGCTGGTGCTGCGGGACGACCGCTGCGACGGCGAGCGTGCCGAACAGCTGCTCGGCACCGGTGAGCTGCTGCCCGGGTGGTACGACGACTGGGTGATGTTCGAGCGCGAACGTCTGCATCATCGACGCATCCGAGCGCTGGAGATCCTCGCGCGGCACGAGCTCGACCACGGCCATCCGGACCTCGCCTTGGCGGCCGCCCGGGACGCCGTCACGCTCGAGCCGCTCAGGGAGAGTGCGCGATTGCTGTTGATCCGTGCACACATGGCTCTGGGCAACCGCGCGCTGGCGGCGAGTGCCCTCACCGAGTACCGCCACGACCTCGC
>DASUFV010000104.1:0-5233 GCA_036274415.1 Actinomycetes bacterium | reverse complement strand
GTTGAGGATCACGGACATGCCGGTCGGTCGATGCGCATCGACGACCAGGTGACGAAGGTCGACGCCCGCCTCGGTGAGCTTCACTGTCATCAACCGGCCGAGGTCGTCGTTGCCAACAACGGCGCAGAGCCCGACTCGCAGGCCGAGTCGAGCCGCCCCCATCGCGGTAATCGCACCGGAGCCACCCACCACGAGCGCAGCGGAGTCGACCAGCTGCTCGGCCTGACCGAACTGCGGCTCGAGGCCAGGCGCGGACACGATGACGTCCGGGTTCGCATCCCCCAGGACGAGCAGGTCGAGCTCGCTCACAGCGTTCTCAGACAGCGGGCTCTCCTCGTCAGTGCAAGTACGCAGGCAGGTACTGCCGTTGCGCGGCGACCATCTCGTCGAACATCTCACGAATCTGCTGCAGCTCGCAGACCGCCCCCGTCAGCGGGTCGAGCATCAGCGCATGCACCGCAGCCTCCCGATCCTGCTGCAGGATCGATGTCACTGCCAAGTCGTTGAACTCCTGGTGTCGACGCACAAGGGACGCCAGGTGCGCGGGCAGCGAGCCGAACTGCTGAGGGTGGATGCCGTCGGCGTCCACCACCGCCGCAACCTCGACTGCGTTGTCCGTGAGGAGGTTGTCGACCCAGCCGTCGTTGTTGGTCGTCACGTAGATGGTCGTCGGCTTGCCAGACGTCATCGCCTCGACGATGTGCGACGGGTACTCGCCGCCACGTTCCATCGGGAAGTCGCGGGTGCCGTCAAGGACGCCCCGCAGCATCTCGTCGTTCTCGCGTCGCCACGTCGGCCAGTTGTGCGCGTAGAAACCGGACTCGCCGATGTACTCCTTGCCGACCCAGCGCTTGACGAGGTCGGGATGTGTGCGGAAGTAGGGCACGTACTCCGAGACGTGACCGCTGCTCTCGGTGGGGAACGCGCCCAGCTGGTACATCAGCTCGAATCGCACAGGGTCTTGGTCGAGCACCTCCGGCAGCCGTCCTCGCTCGTGCAGGAGCGGGTACAGGTCTTCGCCATTGCGCGTGAGCTCGACGAGCCACGCCAGATGGTTCACGCCCGCAGCTCGGAATTCGATTTCACGCTTGTCGAGCTGCATGTAGTCCGCGAGGTTCTCGACCGTGTAGTGCACCGAGTGGCACATGCCCCACACCGGAATGTCAGAAGCTCGGGACGCCGCCAGCACGGTCATCGACATGGGGTTCGTGTGGTTCAGCACGAGTGCGCCAGGGCAGAGGCTTTCGATGTCGGCGAGGATCTCGAGGAACGTCGGGATGGTCCTCAGCGCCTTGAACAGACCACCAGGCCCGATCGTGTCGCCGATGCACTGGTCGACGCCGTACTTCATCGGGATGTCGTAGTCGAAGCCGACTGTGGCCAAGCCCGCCACTTCGATCGTGCTGATCACGACGTCCGAACCGGGCAGCAGCTCGGTGCGTTCGATTGACGACTGCACGGTCCAGTCGCGTCCGGAGCGCTCGATCAGGTAATCAGCGAATCGGTGCGCCAGCCCGAGTCGCTCGGCGTCGATGTCGACCAACCGGAACTCACCCGCGTCCAACCCCGGAGTCGTGAGGAAGTCGGTCATCAGCTCAGCAGCGAACACCGTGCTGCCGGCACCGATGATGGTCACGACGGTCATGTCACTTGCCTCCGGTCAAGGTCAGGCCGGTCACGATCCAGCGTTGCGTCACGACGAAGAAGATCAGCACTGGAATCACCATCAGCACGGACGCGGCCATCACCAGGTTGGTCTGCGCGCTGTGCTGCGTCGAGTACCACGTGAGGATGACCGGGATCGTGCGCTTGCTGTTCTCGGTCAGCACGATCAGCGGCCACAAGTAGGCGTTCCAATGGAACATGAACGTGAGCAGCCCGAGCGTCGCGAGCGCCGGCTTGATCTGCGGCAGCACCACCGAGCGGTAGATACGCCACTCAGACGCCCCGTCGACCCGCGCCGACTCGATCTGCTCGTCGGGCAGCTGGCGGATGAACTGCCGCATCACCAGGATCGCGAACGGGTCGATCGCTGCGGTGACGATGAGCCCCCAGAGGTTGTTGAGCAGTCCGAGCTCGGACAGGATCAGGTAGTTGGGGATCATCAGCACGCTCGGCGGCACCATCATCAGCGCCATGAGGTACCAGAACAGGATGTCGCGACCGCGGAACACGTACTTGGCGAAGATGTATCCCAGCAACGACGACGTGAACAGCGTGATGAGAACGTTGGTCACCGCAACGAACAGTGAGTTGCGATAGAACGTCCAGAGCGGAAGCGTCGGGTCTTCCAGAATCGTCGTGAAGTTGTCGAGCGTCCACTCCTGCGGCAGGAATCCCGGAGGGATCTGTCGGATGTCTGGCCCGGTCTTGAACGCCCCGAGCACCATCCAGACGAACGGCAGCGCCGCGATCACACCAGCGATGGCCAACACCACGTACAGCACGATCCGCGCAACGGGTACACGTTTGCGTGGCGGGTGTACGACCGTGATGTCCCTCTCCCGCGGCAGCTCGCGCGGTTGCTCGGCGGTTGCAGTGGCGGCCATCAGTACGACCACTTCGTCCGCAGCAAACGCGCCTGCAACAGCGTGATGAGCAGCACGATCACCAATAGCACCAACGCCTCGGCCGCAGCCCAGCCCATCGCTTGGAATCGGAACGCGTTCTCGTAGATGTCCAGCGACAGGACGCGAGTCTGGTTGTCCGGACCACCGAGCGTCATCACCTGGAACAGGTCGAACACCTGGAACGACGAGATCATCGTCAGGATCGCCGCGAGCAGGATCGTCGGCTTCAGCAGCGGCAACGTCACGTAGCGGAATCGCTGCCAGGCGTTCGCACCGTCCAGGAGGGACGCCTCGTTCAGCGACTTCGGAATGCCCTGCAATGCTGCGATGAAGATGACGAGGTTGTAGCCAATATCCATCCAGAGATACGTCGCCGTCACGGCGATGAGCGCGACAGGGATGCCGAGGAATTCGAGCGTCGGATCGCCCAGCCACGAGATGACCGTGGTGTCCCCCGTGAACTTCGTGATCAGCCCGTTGAGCAGCCCGTACTGCGGGTTCAGCACGAACTGCCAGATCACTGCTACCGCGACGGCGGACGTGAGCACCGGCATGAAGAACACCGTGCGCAGGAACGGACGCAATCGTCGTGCTGCCGACTCGATCATCACCGCAAGGGGCAGCGTGATGAGCAAGTTGAGCGGCAGGACGATGAACGCGAAGACCAGCGTGACGATCAACGAGGTCTGGAAGGTCTGCGCCAGCTGCGACGACTGGTCGGAGAAGTCGAACAGCTGCTGGAAGTTCTCGAGCCCGACGAACGGGTTGTCACCGCCCAGCCCGCCGATCGTCGCGCCCTCGCGTCGCGGACTGTAGTTGAACAGCGACAATGCGAACACCCACACCAGCGGCAGCAGGGTGAAGAACGCCAGATAGGCGAGGATCGGCGTCAAAGCGATCCGACGGAACCGCCGCTCTGGAGCGTCGCGCGCCTCCCGCGACCGGCGCGTGGTCGCGGGAGGGCGGACGGCGGTGTCGGCGGTCATGGATCCTCTCGCTAGAGCGAGTTGGCCTCTTGCTCGATCGCGGCCAACGCGTCCTCGGTGCTCTTCTGACCATTCATCACGTCGAGCACGTTCGGTACGATGATCTTGTAGAAGAGTCGGTCACGGTCAGGCAGGCTGCCGAGGTACTGCGCCTGGTCGAGGATGTCCAACCACGGCCCGAGGTAGGCGGCGCTGGCGCTCAGCTCGTCGCGAGCCTCACCCTGCGCGTTCTCCTTCAGCGCCGGCAGCGTCCCCGTGCTGAGGTTCCACTGCAGTGCGTTGCTTGCGTTGGCCGCGACGTAGTCGATGAAGTCCCACGCGAGTTCTTGCTCGGGGCTGTTCGACGACACCGTGAGGCCCCAGCCGGAGTCGGCTGCAAAGTTGCCGTTCTCCAGGGTCGGCAGCGCGACGTACTCGGTGACCGCGGCGACCTCAGGGAAGTCCGCCTCGTACTCGGGCACGACCCAGGGTCCGACCAAGCCCATCGCGCAGAGCTCACCGAAGTAGCAGTCGCCCACCCAGTTCGTGGTGTCGGTGTAGAGGCCTGGGTCGACGATGCCCTCGGTCACGAAGCTGTTCATCAGGTCCATGGACGCCGCAGCCTCCGGCGTCTGGAAGGTGAAGGTGCCGTCTTCTGCGAGGTAGCTGCCGCCGTTCTGCAGGATCAGCGACAAGAACGCGTACGCGATGCCGTCGTTGGTCGTGAAGTGGTAGCCGGCGCGAGTGATCTCACCGTCCTCGGTCACGGTCATCGCCTTGGCGTCTGCCATGAACTCGTCGTAGGACTCCCATCCGTCGGTGGAGACGTTGGCCGCCTCTGCCATCTGTGTGTTGACCAGCGTTGCGCCGTACTCGACGTTCGACTCCTGCGGCAGCCCGTAGAGCTTGTCGTCGCACTTGTACCCGCCCAGCGGCCCGGCGAAGAAGTCCTCTTCGGCGTCGGACATCGACATCACGTCGTCCGGCACAGTCGAAAGGTTCGACGAGTAGCTGCACACCCAGCTGCCGAACATCTGCAGCACGTCTGCCTCGTTGCCGGCGGGGAATGCCGTCTGCAGGGTCTGGATGTAGCTGTCGTAGTCGAACGTCTCGAACTTGATCGTCACGTCCTCGTTCTCGTCCATGTACGACTGCGCCAGCGCCTCGTACTCCTTGTTGAACGACTTGTTGATGTGCGTCCAGACCGTGATCGTGCCGCCCGGCGCCGACGCGTCCTCATCGTCGCCCGACGAGGAGCAGCCGGCTGCGACCAGAGCGAGCGCCGCCGCTCCCAGGGCGAGAGTTCGTGCGGTTCTCATGCTTCCTCCTCGTTCAGGACGCCCCGGCGGCGTCCAGCTCGATCACTGCGGTCAGGTGTCGGGGATGGTCGGGATCAAGGCCCTTTGCGAGTGCTCGCTCGAGTGCGAGCAGTTGCAGCGGCAGTAAGTACAAGGACGGCGCGGCCCAGCTGGGGATCTGCGACGGAATCTCGTCGGACGTCCCGACGGTCACCTCGCGCGCTCCGAAGGGCTCGATGTCGTTCAGGACGGCGCGCTCGAGGTCGGATCGTTCGCGCGACAGCAGGGCGATCACGGCGGCGGACTCGTCGCACATCGACATCGGTCCGTGCCGGAACTCCATGGCGTGGTAGGCCTCGGACGACGTCAGCGACATCTCTTTGAGCTTGAGCATTGCCTC
>DASUFV010000103.1:0-2799 GCA_036274415.1 Actinomycetes bacterium | reverse complement strand
CACACAGCCCTTGCCGCTCGAACACATGTTCGATACTCTGCCGTCAGAGACATCCCCGAACTTCGGCTCACGGCGAGACGTTCTGTTCCTTCGTCGATGCGCTGGAGTCGACATGCATGATCGCTTCACCACCCCTGCGACGCCGTGGTCTACGCCTCCTGGATTGCGGCCCCGTTCGGTTCCGACCGCACCCCGACTCCAGCAGCTGATCGACACGGTCAGCGAGCTGACTGAGCTCCCGGTCAACGAGTCGCCACCCCGCCTCCTCGCCGACGAGGTCATCGCGCTGTTCTCGGTCATCGATCGGCTGCATGCTCAGGCACTGGTGCGACTCGCCAAGGTCGACGCTCACGGCGTTGCTGAGCTCGAGGCCGGCACCTCCACGGCATCGTGGTTGCGTCACCGCAGTGGGTTGCCTTCCGGTACTGCGTCCGACATGGTCCGCACTGCCCGCACACTGCACCACAAACTCTCCGCGTCTGCACAGGCGTTGAACGACGGCGAGATCACCGTGCACCATGCTCGGACGATCGCCAGGACGGTCCGGCTGGTCGACGAGCGCACGGCGCCTGAGGACGCGCCAGAGGCAGTCGCGCATGTGGAGCGGGTCATGCTCGACGTCGGGCGAGCAGTCGATGCCGGTTCACTGTGTGGCTTCGCGAGCCGAGTTCGCCAGGTCGTCGACCCCGATGGATCGCTCGCGGACGCCCGGCGGGCCCACGAACGCCGCTGGCTGTCCGCGAACCAGACGATGGACGGCATGGTTGCCGTTGACGGTTTGCTCGATTCTGAGTCCGGAGCGGTGCTGCTCAGCGCTCTCGCGTCGGCGACCGCCCCGCGCGGACCTGACGACCATCGCAGCGCAGGGCAGCGCCGCGCCGACGCGCTGGTCGAAATCTGTGGACTGTCACTCGACCAAGGCCGACTTCCCAGCTCCGGGGGCGTGCGTCCACACGTACTGCTGACGGCACCGATCGCGGCGTTGGCACCCAAGACTCAGCCGGCACACCACTCGTCGCAGGTACCTCGGCGCAACTGCGAGGTCAGCGAGCTGGCGTGGGCCGGTGCGGTCTCCGACGTGGCCGCTCAGCGGATCAGCTGCGACGCCGAGGTGACCAGAGTGCTCCTCGACGCGGAGTCGATGCCATTGGACGTCGGACGCAGTACTCGGACCGTTCCCTTGCACATTCGGCAGGCGCTGGTCGTACGAGATCGTGGTTGCATCGCCGAGGGTTGTGACCGTCCAGCAGCGTGGACCGAAGCGCACCACGTCGTGCACTGGGCTGAGGGTGGCCGAACCGCTCTCGACAACCTGGTGCTGCTCTGCCGCACTCACCACCGCAAGGTGCACGAGGACCAATGGCAGTTCGAACAGATTGACCAGCGGTGGCGCCTGGTCCCGCCGCCCCACCGAAGACTTCGCGTGACCGAGGCTCCCGAATTACCGGAGGCAACGTCAGACCCCGGTACCGACCAGGCTTCCCACGACGAAGGTGACACCAGCCGCGACCGCGCCGAGCACGAGCTGCCGAAGTCCCGAGAAGAGCCACGAGCGCGAAGTGACCAGAGAGACGAGGACGCCGACCACGAAGAGCGAGATCACCGAGACGATGAGCGCTGGCAACAAGGTTGACGCGCCGAAGAGGTACGGCAACAAGGGCACAAGCGCGCCAACGCTGAAAGAAGCGAAACTCGACCCCGCCGCCATGGTCGGCGACGGCAGGTCGTCGACGTCCAGCCCGAGCTCCTCGCGGACGTGCAGCTCGAGCGCGGTGTCCGTGTCCTGCGACAGCTGACTGGCGACCTCCTTGGCCAGTGATGGGCTCAGCCCTCTACGCACGAACGTGGCCGCCAACTCCGCCTGCTCTGCTTCCGGGCGATGTAACAACTCTCGTCGTTCCAACTCGATCTCTGCCATCGCCAGATCACGCTGCGAGGCAACACTCACGTACTCGCCAGCCGCCATGGAGCAGGCGCCCGCAACGAGGCCGGCCAGCCCGGCGATGACCACCGCTGTGCTGTCGACGCCGGCGGCGGCCGCTCCCCCAGCGACGCCGGCTATCAAGGCGAAGTTGGACACCAGGCCGTCACTGGCCCCGAACACTGCGGGACGTAGCCACCCGCCCGTCACGTCGCGATGCGAGTGGTGAATCTCGAACGTGCCTTCTGACATCAGGCTTGCTCACCAACCGGCACGGCTCGTCCTCTCAACACCTCAGGCGCCTCCCGCTCCGGGAAACGACGGCGTGACAGCACCAGATATACGACGGCACCCACGCCGATCAGCACCGACACCCAGACATTGACCCTCACACCCAGGATGTCATTGGCAGGATCGATGCGCACGAGTTCGATCGGCAGCCGGCCAACGCAGTAGAGCGCGACGTACAGAGCGAACGCCTGACCGTGTCCCAGACGCCAGCGGCGGTCGGCCCACACCACCGCGCCGGCAACCACCAACATCCAAAGCGACTCATACAGAAACGTCGGGTGGAATGTCTGCACGTCGAGATAGTCAGCAGGCCGATGCGCCGGGTCGATCTCCACTCCCCATGGCAACGACGTAGGAGATCCGAACAGCTCCTGGTTGAACCAGTTGCCCCATCGACCCACTGCCTGCGCAATGGCGATGCCGGGTGCGAGCGCATCCGCGAACGGTGGGAGTGGGATTCCGCGACGTCGCAGACCGATCCATGCTCCGACGCCACCGAGCGCTATGGCGCCCCAGATTCCGAGACCGCCTTCCCAGATGCGGAGGGCTGCCACAGGGTCTCCACCCTCACCGAAGTACGCAGCAGG
>DASUFV010000102.1:0-6483 GCA_036274415.1 Actinomycetes bacterium | reverse complement strand
CACGCTCGACACCACACAGCAACACCCCGATCTGGTTTCCCCCCACCACCGCGCAACGCCTCTCCTGCGACGCCAGCATCGGCCGGGTACTGCTCAACCCCGCCGGCATCCCCCTCGAGCTGGGCCGCCAAACCCGCGTCTTCACCCCCGCCCAACGCCGCGCCCTCACCCTCCGCGACGCCGGCTGCCGCTTCCCCAACTGCTCCCGCCCCGCCGCACACACCGACGCCCACCACCTCACCTCCTGGGCCGCCGGCGGCACCACCGACCTGACCAACGGACTTCTGCTCTGCCGCCACCACCACCGCCAAGTCCACGAAGGCGGCTGGACCATCCACCCCACCTCACCCAGCGACGGGGCGAACAGCACCCTGCACTTCACCAGCCCCACCGGCACACACTTCCCCTCACCAGTCCCCACCGCACACGGACCCTCCCCCTGACAGCGGTTCCAGTCGCCGCGAACGTCACCGACGCGTGGCCTGCCGCGCCGCGGGTTGAGATGAGTGATTGCCGTCACCCGTTTGGCTCAACGTGCCACCATGACGAGGGTGGAGCCTCCGGCTGCGGCCATACCGGGCCCGTACTGGGCCTGCAAAGGGCGCTACAAACGGGGCAGTCACCTGCCGACATCTCACATGGGGGCACAACGATCAGGGGGTGATCGGCGCCAATGACGACGTCCACGGGCGAGGCCGCCAAGGCGTCGGCTGCACCCGACCTGCCTGACCACGACGAATGCCGGGCGCTCGTGACCAGCGCGCTGCACAACGGGGCGCCGACGATGGTGGCGCAGCCGATCCTCGGATTGTCGTCGGCACGGGTCGTGGCCTACGAAGCCCTGGCGCGCTTCGGCAACGAACTGCCGTCGTACTCCCCCGACATCTGGTTCGCCATGGCACATCGGTGCGGTCTAGGCGCGATGTTCGAAGCCCGCGCGGTCGACATCGCAGTGCGCGCTGGTGAGACCAGGCCGGTTGGCACTCTCTTGTCGGTGAATGTGAGCCCGTCCGTGCTCAGCTCGCGCGAGCTTCACGACGTGCTGCCGTTCGACCTGTCCAGCCTGCAGTTCGAGATCACCGAACAACAGGTGGTCCAAGACACCGATCAGTTCGCGCGTGTCGTAGCGGCCCTGCGTGATCGCGGGGCGCGGATCGCGGTCGACGACGTCGGTGAGGGATACGCCGGGCTGCAGCGCGTGCTCTCGCTGTCGCCTGACCTCATCAAGCTGGACCGGTCGCTTGTCGCCGGAGTGGAGTCCCAGCCGGTGAAAGCGGCGCTCGTCGAGGCGATCGTGCGCTACGCCGCGAAGGTCGGCGCGGAAGTGTGCGCAGAAGGCGTCGAGAACCTTGACGACCTCTACGTGCTTGCTGACCTCGACGTCGCGGAGGCGCAGGGCTGGGTGATCGGTATGCCCTCACAGGACTTCGAGCCGGCTACCGAGGCGTCCACCTTGACCTGCATGAGCTCGTACCAACGCACGCTGGCGCTCGGGTCGCGCGCGCCCGGCCAGGACGCCACAGCCCTCGAACGGTTGCTCGCCGAGCTGGTCGCCTGTTCAGACCTCGACCACCTCGCTCGGATGACCGGGCCGATCGCCGACCACCTGAACTGCGACCTGGCCGAGATCTCGTTCCTGGACGCCGACCAGGAGTTCCTGCAGGGAATCGGGGCGCTGGCATGGCGGCCCGAAGGGCACCGCTACCCGCTCGCCGACTTCCCGCTGACCCGCCGCTGCCTCGAGACGCTCGAGATCATGACGGTCGACATCACCCACCCGGACGCCGACCCTGCCGAACGCAGCTGGATGACCGTCGAGGGCGTGACGACCATGATCGGCCTTCCTGTCGTGGCTGCCGGCAAAGCCGTCGGCCTGCTCGAGTGCTCACGATCAGAACCGTTGCCGTGGACCAGGCTCCAGCTGCGACACGCTCGCATCATCGCCACGGTGCTCGGACCGGTGATCAGCAGCCTCTCGCGCGAGTAGCGGCTTCAACGAGCGGCTTCAGCGGCCGCATCGACGAGTTCAAGCGGCTGGCGTCTCCTCGCGCATGCCCCACGGCGACCCGTACTCGACGAGCTTGTCCAGGAACGGTTTGGGGGCGAAGGCCTCAGGCCCGAGAACGCCGGTTCCTGACCACGACCCCTCGGCCAGCAGCTCCAGGGCAACGACGGGGTTGATCCCGGTCTGCCACACGACAGCCTGCGAGCCGTACTCCCGCATCGTCCAGTCGTTGTCGACCACGTGGTACAGGTACACCTGTCGCGGCTGGCCGTTTTTGTCCTTACCGGTCACCCACGTTCCAGCACACGTCTTTCCGTGCATGCGATCGCCCAGCGTGGCGGGGTCGGGCAGAACAGCAGCGACCACGTCACGAGGACTCACCTCGACGCCGCCGACGCTGACCTTCTGCGTCTTGTCGAGTCCGAGCTTGGAAATGACCTTCAACACCTCGATGAACTCTTCACCGAGGCCGTACTTGAACGTCGCACGCTTGCAGTCGACCCACCGCGGGATCAGCAGCACCTCTTCGTGCTCGACGTTGACGCACTCGACCGGGCCGATGCCCTCAGGGAAGTCGAACACCTCCGGCTCGGAGAACGGAGGAGTCGTGAACCACCCGCGGTCCTTCTCCCAGATGACCGGTGGATTGAGGCATTCCTCGATGGTCGTCCAGATCGAGAACGACGGCGCGAACGTGTAGCCGTCGACCTCGAGGTTCGCACCGTCACGGACGCCCGCTTCGTCGATCTCACTGAAGAGTTCGTCTGCTGCGTAGCGGGCGAACACGTCGGACAGACCAGGCTCGACACCTATGCCGACGAGCGCAAGGCGTCCAGCACGTTCCCATTCGTCTGCCACCGCGAACTGCTCGTCGCCGAGCTTCACACCGGTCTTCGCGTATGGCTCGTCCGGGTGCGGATGCGACAGTGACATCGCCATGTCGAGGTAGTCCGCACCGGCCGCGAACGCCCCGTTGAAGATCGGCAACACGAAGCGTGGATCGACCGCGTTGAGAACGTGGGTCACGTTGTGCTTGCGAGCCAGCTCCGCGACCGACTCGGCATTGGACGCGTCGACCTGGTCGGCGACGAACCTCGCGTCGTTGACCTGAGCAACTGCGCGCTCTGCCCGCTTGGGGTCGTAGTCGGCGACCACCATCGCTTCGAAGTACCCGCGCCGTGCAGCGATGGGCACGACCGCAGAGCCGACACCACCTGCACCGACGAGCAAGATTCGCATGTCAGACCCCTTCGTCGCCGATGTGCTCGGGCGCCGATGAGCATACTGACCCAGCGACGAATGCTTTTGAACGCTACGAGGCCCCGTCGACCGCCGGACGACCTGGTGCCCGATGTCGCGGAGCCGTCGCGGGCTGGGCTCCGGTACCGCCGCGCGAGTGTCCGGCCGGAGGCGACATCGGCGGAGCTGACGTTGGAGCGTGCAGGGGCCCCGTGGCAGCCGCGATGGCCGCGGCTTCCTCCGCAGCAGCCGCGGCTTCGGCGCGCTCCTCGAGCGACTGCCACGGCTTCTTCACCAAGCGCGAGCCGGTGATCTTGTGCGCGCCGTAGCAGGTGCCGATCACGATCAGCGCATCCCCGAAGCTGAAGACGTTGGCGAACGGGAACGGCTGCGGCCAGACGAAGATGTCGCCGAGCAGCGGCAGCACCGGGTCTTTCAGGACGCCCGAGTTCACGAAGTCGCCCTTGGCCACTTCGATCCCGGCCATCTTCAGCGCTTCTCGCGATGCAGGAAGCTGCCCACCGTTCAATGCGATCGTGATGCCGTTCATCGCACCGCCCGCGGCGATGATGAGCAGCCCTGGGATGCGCCAGTTGATCGCCACGAAGATCCCGGCGGCGACATAGGTGGCCATGTGCACGCCTTCGAGAAAAGCGCGGTCGGCGTCGGGGAAGATCTCGATGATCAGGATCTGCGACAGCAGCGCCGCGACGAGGATCCACCAGGCACGGAACCGCACCAGGGCAAGCCGCGACATGCGGCCGCCGAACAGCAGCGGTGAGAGCAGCCCGAGGATGCAGAGAACAAGAACCAGCATCAGTTGCTCCCGACCAGCCGCAGCGGACTGGGCGCTGGAGCATCCTTCACTCGGCGCTCTTCGATCAGAGCAGTCACGGCGTCCGGCGACATGGGCCGTCCGATGTGGTAGCCCTGCGCGAGGTCGCAACCCAGGCCGCTCAGCCACTCCAAGGTCTTGCCGTCCTCGACACCCTCGGCGACGATCCGCAGGCCGAGGTTGTGGCCGAGCTCGACGGTGGAGGCCACGATGATGGCGTCGCTGGAGTCGATGTCGAGGTTCATGATGAACGACCGGTCGATCTTCAGCTCGTCGATGTCGAACTGCTTCAGGTAGTTCAGCGAGGCGTGGCCGGTGCCGTAGTCATCGATCGCGACGTCGACACCGATGCGACGTAGTTGCTGCAGCACGACCGCAGCGCGCTTGGGGTCGGTCATGATGCTGCTCTCGGTGACCTCGATGATGAGCTTGGACGGCGCGACGCCCCAGCGCTCGAGTGCCACCGCGATCCGGTCGGGCAGGCTCATGTCGGTCAGGTGGCGCACCGACAGGTTCACGGCGACCGACAGCTCGTGGCCCGCCTCCTGCCAGCTGCGCACCTGGCGCAAAGCGTGCTCGACGACGAAGAACGTGATCGGCGCAATGAGTCCGGTGTTCTCCGCGAGCGGAATGAACGTGTCCGGGTACTGGATCCCGCGAGTCGGGTGGTTCCACCTGACGAGGGCCTCGACACCATGCACCTCGCCGGTCGCGACGTTGATCTTCGGCTGGTACACGAGGAAGAGCTGGTCGTCCTCGACAGCAGAGCGCAGGTCGGTGAGCGTGGTGAGCCGCTGCGGGGTGTGGGTGTCCTCGCCATCTTGCGAGTACGCGCAGAACCGGGCCCGCTCACGCTTGGCCTCGTAGAGCGCGATGTCCGAGCGCCTCATCAATGTGTGGACGTCGTCGCCGTGGTCGGGCGACAACGCGATTCCGAGGCTCGCCTGCACGACGAGACGCACACCGCCCACGGAGAACGACTTGCCGAGCACCGACAACAGGTACGTGGCGACGTCCTCGGCAACAGACAGGTCGGGGATGTCGGGGAGCAGCACTGCGAACTCGTCGCCACCGAGTCGGGCAACGGTCGCGCCCTCGGGGCGCGCGTCCTCGAGGCGATGGGCCACTTCACAGATCAGCTCGTCCCCGACCTGGTGGCCGAGGGTGTCGTTGATCTCCTTGAAGTGGTCGAGGTCGATCATCATGATCGCGAGCGAGCTTCCGCTGCGCTGCGTCTCTTCGAGCGCTCGCACCGCCCGTTCGCGGAACAGCTCGCGGTTGGCGAGCCCGGTCAGGGCGTCGTGCCTCGCCTGGCGTCCCATCGCCACGGCCAGCCTCGCGCTGTTGTGAACGGCAGCCACCGGAGCGATGAGCATGGGCAACATCAGTGGCTGCGTCTGGATGATCAAGGCCGCGATCGGCGCAAGGACCGCGAGGACACCGGCGGTCATCGCCTGGAAGCGCAGATCCTGGCTGAAGACGAGGCGGATGCGCTGCTCGGAGTCCAGCGCCACAACCGTCGACACCAGGAGCTGGTTGACGAGCAGGAAGACGAGTGCGGCCGCAAGCGCGCCGAGCAACGGCGTGTAGCCGATTCCCGCCTCTCCCACGGGGTCGAAGATCGTGTAGCCGGCAAACACGGGGACGCCGGCGATCAAGGCGTAGGCGAGTTGGGCTGTCATGACAGTGATGACGTACTGCCCAACGTTGAAGGCAATCTTCACCGGCGATCGTCGCGAGATCGCATCGTCGATCAGGACCGCAACGCCCTGTGCGAGGAGGGCGAGACTGACCGGGCCGACGATCGCTAGTGCGAGCACGAACGTCGTTGAGATCGTGATCATGTCGGCCACGTCGCCGCCGCGTGGGACCGGCACTGGGCGCAGCTCGCCAACGATCACAGTGACGACGAGCAGCGTGAGGACGAGGCCTTGTGAGGGGTAGCCGGTCCATGCGCCCGGACCAAAGGCTTCGTAAACGGGTGCTTGCCAGATCGAGACGATCAGGCACGCCGAACCCACCGCGATGACGCTCCAGATGTACGCGGTCAGCGCCCATTGGGGTCGACGCGGAGGGGGAGCCGCCGATCGCTCAGCGACTCCCCCTGCGTTGGTGTCTAGTGGTTGGCCCACTTCTTGCCGGCCCCCACGACTGATGCCAGGGTCACCACGGTCGCGGCGCTGCCCAGCACGGACACGATCACGCGAGCTTTCAACTCCTGCATGATCGCCTCCTTAGTTCATCCACTTGGTACCGGCGCCGACCACCGAGACCAGGACCATGAGTCCGGCCGCAGCGGCTGAGCCACGCACCACCAATTCCTTCGTAACCTTCATCGCTCCCCTTCCCAACAACAGTCGCGACGATTGGGGAGCCAAGATGCTCAACCCCCCTGCGTAATTCT
>DASUFV010000101.1:0-7390 GCA_036274415.1 Actinomycetes bacterium | reverse complement strand
TGGCTGTGTCGGTCCTGGCCGACACCCACGAGCCAGCGACTGTCGGTCTGGCGTTAACCCTGCAGGCTTATCTCGCCGTCCAACGCTCCGATCTTCCAGGGGCGCTGGCGCTTCTTGAGCAAGCATCCAGGTGCGCTAACGAATCGTCCGATCCAATGCTCGTCAGTCGCATCGCGATCGTGGACGGTGTGCTCCGCGTCGCAACCGGTGAAGAGGTCGCGCGGGATGAGATCCTGCAACTCGTCCAAGGAGCACGACCGTTCGACGACAACCTCTCGAGCGGATTCAGCAACCTCGCCTACTCGGACGTGGAGTTCCGCCGACTGGACGAGGCGTGGTCGGTTCTCGACGAAAGCCTGCCGCTCACGGTGGAGTGGGACCTTCCCATCTGCCATGTGTGGCAGATGGGTGCACGAGGCCGGCTCAACTTGATCGGCGGCGACTGGGGTGCCGCCGTCCTGGATGCGGAGGCAGTCCTCGACATCCCACGCGCACCCCTCGCCCGAACCTGGCCGAGTCTGGTGCGCGGATTGGTTCATTTGCGCGCCGGCGACGACGTGGAAACGGATCTCGACGACGCGTGGGATCTCGCACACCGACTGGGCGAGCCGCTCCGACTGCTGCCCGCCGGCGCAGCGATCCTCGAACGCGAATGGCTGTTGGGATGGGCCGATGAGCGCCTCCCAGCAGCACTCGCCATGCTTGACGACACGTCCCCAGGGCTGGCATGGGCTCGCGGTGATCTGGCGGTCTGGGCACAGCGCGTGCGCCCGGAGATCCCGGTCAGCCACCTGGAGGTGTCGCCGGTACATCGGCTGCAGCTCGAGGGCGAGTATGCGGCGGCCGCACAACGCTGGGATCAGATAGGTGATAAGTACGAGCAGGCGCTGGCCCTGGTGCAAGCCGGCGGGCAAGCGGAGCTGCGGAAGGGCATCGAGCTGCTCGATCGCCTGGGTGCGGATGCGGTCGCCGGCAAGCTGCGCAAGGAGCTTCGCGAGCAAGGCGATGTCAGCGTGCCGGTACGTCGCAGGCAGAGCACGCGGTCCAACGGGGCTGGTCTCACATCGCGCGAGACCGAAGTGCTTCGCCTGCTCGACAAGGGGCTGAGTAACGCGGAACTGGCGTCGCGGCTGTTCATTTCGCCCAAGACGGCCGGACACCACGTCTCGTCGATCTTGGCCCAATTGGGCGTTGCCGACCGCAAACAAGCAGCCCGCGCCGGGCGCGAGCTCGGCCTCATCAGCTGAGTTGACCCGGTGGGCGTTGTGACGCTCAGAGCACCCCCTGGCTCAGCAGGCGCGTCAGGCGATACGCACTTACGATGCTCCGAATCGTGCAGACCTTTCTCCCTTACCCCGACGCCGAAGCAACCGCCGAGGTGCTCGACGACCGTCGATTGGGAAAGCAACGCGTGGAGACGCTGCAGATCCTTCGCGCTCTCACGTGGCCCGAGTACGGGTGGAAGCACCATCCCGCAGTGAAGATGTGGCGCGGGTCAGAGGTGGCGCTCGCGTCCTACGGCCTCGTGATCTGCCGCCAGTGGGTAACGCGCGGATATGCCGACACTTGTGCAGCCACGATCGTCACGGACCTGCAGGACGCCGGCTTCGACCTGCAGTTGGACGCCACTGACGTGGCGCCTGCCGACTTCCCTGCCTGGTGGGGCGACGCGCGCCTTCACACCAGCCACCAGGCTTCGCTCGTTCGAAAGGATCCATCGCACTATCGGCCGTTCTTCCCGGACGTGGACCCTGACCTCCCGTGCTGGTGGCCGTCCCAGGCCAGTGAGTTCAACGGGGGCGATTAGGTCGCGGACGCAGGCAGACGCAGGGTCGAAACTCCACTGAGATCCAGCCAGGTGACAGACGCACTCCTCACGAGTCGCATCAGGATCCCTTGGCATCCGGGGCAGCGAGCAACCAACCCGGGCTCTGGTCCGTACACCATCCACTCCGCTACTGCCGAGTGATTGCCGCACCCACGACATCGGCCAACCGCGGTCGTCATCTCGGTCGTGAACAGTTCGCTCAGCGGTCCGGCAAGTGCGTTGCCATCGAGCTCAGGGCCGTCTGGTCGTGATCCCATCGTTCGCTCCTTGGTCAAGTCAGCAATCAGGATCCACCGAAGCGCTCGGTCTTGATGCGCGAAGGGTCGTGCCCGATGGAGATGAGTGCGGTCGCTACTGACTCGACAAAGCTCGTCGGGCCGCAGACGTAGGTCGTCGGTTCGTCCTCCGGGGACCAGCCGTACATCCGCAAGTCCTCGACCGACAACCTGGACGCCGACCGCCGACTATCGGGAGGGGCGGTCCGCGTATAGATCCACGTCACCGCGACGCCCGCCTCGTTCTGTACGAGATCCTCGAGCTCCTCAGCGAAGAGTCGGTCCTCCGGGCTGCGCACCGAATACAGAAGGCGAAACTCGACATCGCTGTTGCCGCGCTTCCGAGCACGAATCATGGACATCAGAGGAACGACACCCGAACCACCTGCAACCAGGAGGATCGGTTCCTTCTGTTCGGGTCGCCAGACGAACCAGCCGCCGAGCGGACCGCGTACCTCCGCAGCATCCCCTATGGCGAAGTCGTCAGTAAGAAACGGTGAAACCTCACCGCCTTCTGTGCGTTGCACCGTGATCTCGACTCGCTGACCGTCGGGTGGCGCGGCGAGGGAGTAACTCCGCGCGGCCTGGTACCCGTCTTCAGCGGTGAGCCGCAGGTCGAGATGTTGACCCGGGAAGTGCGAAGGCCAACCGTCGACGTCGAACACGAGCGTGTGGGCCGAGCGCGTCTCCGCCCGTCGGTCAACGAGGACAGCCGGACGCCACGTTCTACGTGCTGCTAGTCCCCCTGATACCGCTGTTCCCGCCATGGGTCCCCATAGTCGTGGTAGCCGAGCTGCTCCCAGAATCCCGGTTCGTCCTGCAGCAAGAGGTCCAACGCTCGCACCCACTTGGCGGACTTCCAGAAGTAGAGGTGTGGGACGAGGAGCCGCGCCGGGCCACCGTGCTCCGGCGCCAGGTCTTCGCCATCGAACTCGAAGGCCACCCACGCCCGACCGTCCAGCAAGTCCTCCAGCGGGAGGTTCGTGGTGTATCCGCCGTAACTTCTGACCAGCGCGTAGTCGGCTGCCGTGTCGACGTCCGCGAGCACGCGATCCAGCGACACGCCTCGCCATTGCGTGTCGAGCTTGCTCCACCGAGTGACGCAGTGGATGTCGACTGTCACCTCGTCGATCGGCAGGCCGAAGAGCTCGTCCCACGTCCACTCGTGCTCGTCGCCGGACTCCGTGCGAACGGTGAAGCGCCACTCGTCCCTGCTGATCCGAGGCGTAGGGCCAGCGGACAACACGGGAAAGTCCTCAGTCAGGTACTGCCCTGGCGGAACACGTGCATCGTCGTCCGAGCGGCGTCCACGAAAGCCCCTCGTCACTATTCCCATCGCGCCTCCACTGGTCTGGGCTATTGCCCGATTGATGCGATGCGGCGCGGAGTCAGCGCCTTGTCGTATATCCGCACGTCATCGAGCTGACCATCCCAGAAAGCTTCCAGGATGCCTTTGGCTGGCGCGTTCTTGGCCCCGACTGCCAGCGGCTCGTTGTTCGCGCAGGTTGTTCCCGATACGGCAACCGAACCGGCACGCTGACCGTCGATAAAGATCGCCAGCCTGGAGCCGTTGTACCGGGCGGCGACGTGCGTCCAGGTGTTCGCCGGGATCGTTGTGGTGCTGTCGAAGTAGACCCAATACTGACTGTTCACACACCCGCCGAAGAACCCGCCGGCACGGACGTGGCCGTCGGTCCTGACGTTGACCCAGTACGCGCCGGCTTTCTCGAGGACCTCCCAACGACCTCGGGTCTCAGGCGTGGTGACGCCGGAGTACCGAACCCAGGCCATGAGGGTGAACCTGTTGACGTCGAGCACGTCGTTCTCTGGGACGCTGACGTACTGCCGTTCATCGGCGACCAGCTGCAGGGCCTTGCTTCCCTGCGCGGCCTCGGTGACGAAGGCCGCAGACGGGTCAGCGTTCTGGAGCGTCCCAGTCAGCCCATGACTCGACGAATCCTGGATCGCCGAAGTCGAGTCGAGCTCGAAGGTGTAGCGCAGCACAAGGTTCGTCGACGGCGCTGCGGCCGCCTGACCTCCTAAGCCAAGCGCGGCGACTCCGGCCAGACACAACGCGATGGCTGTTCGGACCCTCAGCATGCTTGATCAGATCCCATCGAGTTCGGGGGTTGCTCAGAGGATCCCATGCCGGCAGCGCGTGCGTCTCCTGACTGCGTCTCCTGACTGAGTCTCCTGACTGGGTGGTCTCTACGCTGGCGACGTGGTGCGCAGACGATGGGCTGAGGAGGGTGGCGAAGAGCACTCGCGCTGGTACATCGAGCGTTTTCGCCGAATGGCGGCCGAAGGAGCGGACCTCGGCGGCGAAGCGCGATTCATGGATGCGCTGCTTCCCCCGAAGTCGCGGATCCTGGACGCGGGTTGCGGCACCGGTCGGGTTGCTGCGGTTCTGCATGACCGTGGCCACAAGGTCGTTGGTGTCGACGCCGACCCGCTGCTCATCGAGGCTGCCCGCGCCGACCATCCAGGCCCGGTCTTTATCGTTGCCGATCTCGCTGAGCTAGACCTCGCCGAGAGCGGTCTGGAGCTGCCGTTCGCTGGAGCAGTCATGGCGGGGAACGTCATGCCCTTTCTCGCGCCCGGCACCGAGGTGGCTGCTCTATCTGCGATTGCGCGACACATCGAGCCCCATGGCGCAATCGTCGTTGGCTTCGGATTGGACCGGGGTTACGACCTTGACGTTTTCGACTCACACCTGGCAGAAGCGGGGCTCGTCCTGGAACAGCGATTCGCCACGTGGGATCTGCGACCGTGGACGACTACGTCAGAGTTCAACGTCAGCGTTTTGCGGGTGCCCGACCAGATCTGAGGCGCGTCGCGAGACCTGCGCTCTTTCCGTATGAGAAGGTCAATCGGGTGGAAGCTCACTGGCAGGAGGCGCATCCCTCAGAGGAGGAGACCGCTAAGCAGCGACTCGACCGCAACTTCAACGAGCTGCTCCAGGAGCTGCGAGTCACACAGACCGGTGTGCAGATCCTGTTGGGCTTCTTGTTGACGATGGTGTTCTCGTCCGGCTTCTCCAAGGTGACGGGCTGGGAACTCGGTCTCTACGCCGTCGCCGTTGGGTTGACAACCCTGGCCATGGGCTTGCTGCTCGCCCCCGTCGCACTGCACCGCGTCCTCTTCCGGAGGGGCATGAAGCCTCACCTGGTCCGGCTGACACACGTACTGACGTTCTTAGGTTTGCTCGTGCTGATGCTTGCAGTCTCAACGGCCGTCGCCCTCGCACTGGTCGTGGCTCTGGGGCGGATCACCGGTGTGGTGATGGGCGTGGTGACCCTCATCGCGCTTCTGATGATCTGGTACGGCCTGCCGATCGTCGCCCTCCTGAGGCATCGCGCCGACAACGTCGGGGAGCGGTCCTGACGTTCGACGCAGGACGTCGCGAGCAACGGCCGGTGCATGCTCTTCCGATGGCCTGCATCGGCCCGAAGAACGACAGTTGAAGGCTCAGTCGAAACGCTCGGTCCGCTTTGGCATTTGGGCACGCCAAATCGCCCGATGACTCTTCATCTCGATAGTGGTTACCCACGGTTGCGACTTCGTAACGTCGGGGCGTGTGGCCTGTCACGTAACCGGTAGTGCGCTGTTATGGTGCGCTCGACCGGCCTCTTCAAGGAGGGGCAAGGTCGGCCGGGCCCGGCACCCCTGGGGTCGGCGACTGACAACTCCGTCAAACAGGGAGAGATGCAGTGGGAATCACGGGCAAGAGAGCGTCCGCGTTCGCCACCCTTATCGGCGCTGCGCTGGTTCTTGCGGCGTGTACTGGTGGTGGCTCGGACGATGAGGGCTCGGACGACACATCGACTGAGCCGATCACCTTTACGTACGCCTACGAGCAGGAGTGGCAGGCCTACAACACCAACACGGCCGACACCAATGCGAGCCAGAACGCCGTTCCGATGAACCGGGTTCTGACGGGCTTCTGGTACTACGCGCCCGATGGTTCGATCGCGCCGGATGAGCAGTTCGGCAGCTACGAGAAAACCAGTGATGACCCACTGACTGTTGAGTACACCTTCGCCGATGACGCGGTGTGGAGCGACGGTGAGCCGATCGACTGTGACGACGCCTACCTCGCTTGGTACGCGTACCACGGTGACGGCAAGACCTTCAAGCCGGCCAGCACAACGGGCTACGAAGACATGCAGGCGCCAGACTGTGAGGACGGCGACAAGACGTTCACCATCGTCTACGACACGCCGTTCGCCGACTGGACCGCCATGTTCGGCTACCAGGAGATCCTCCCGGCTCACGTGGTCGAGCGCGAGGCCAAGGTCGACGACTTCATCGCCGCGGTGAACGACAACGACGCCAAGGCACTCGAAGACGCAGGCACCTTCTGGACCACTGGCTGGGTGTTCAAGCCAGGCGAGCTCCCGAATGCAGACCTGATCCCGGCGGCCGGCCCGTACATGCTGGACTCCTGGGAGTCCGGTAACAGCCTGACCCTGAAGGCCAACGACGAGTACTGGGGCGAAGCACCTCAGGCCGAGACGGTCGTGGTCCGCTTCATCGCGTCCGACGCTCAGGCACAGGCGCTCGAGAACGGCGAGATCCAGGCGATGGACCCACAGCCAACGCCTGACCTCAACAAGCAGCTGGCAGCGATCGGCGACTCGATCGTCTTCGAGCCGCAGGATCAGTTCACCTTCGAGCACTACGACTTCCAGTTCGACGGTGCCTTCGGTGACAAGCGTCTGCGTGAGGCATTCGCGCTGTGCTTGCCTCGCCAGCGGATCGTGGACAACCTGATCAAGCCGGACAACCCGGATGCTGTCGTGCTCAACTCGCGGTACTACCTGCCGTTCCAGCCTGAGTACGAAGAGGTCGCAGCGGCAATCACGCCTGAGGAGTACGTCGAGCAGGACATCGACAAGGCCCGGCAGATCCTCGAGGACGCCAACGCCGTCGGAACCGACCTGCGTCTCGGGTACATCATTCCGAACCCCCGCCGCGAGGATGAGTCGCGCCTGATCCAGGACGACTGCGGACCTGACGGTGCCGGGTTCAACGTGATCGACGAAGGTGACAAGACCTTCTTCAACGGCGGCGGCGCACTCGTCACAGGTAACTTTGACATTGCGTTGTTCGCGTGGACCGGTTCGCCGCTCGTCACCGGCTCGTCGGGTATCTACACGACCGACGGTGGCAGCAACTATGGCAACTACTCCAACAAAGAGGTCGACAAGTTGACGACCCAGCTCAACCAGACGGCCGACCCGGCTGCTCAGGTTGACCTGATCATCGACATCGAGACCCACCTGTG
>DASUFV010000100.1:0-2055 GCA_036274415.1 Actinomycetes bacterium | reverse complement strand
AGAAGGTAGCGAACGATTCGTTCCACGGAGACGGCGACCGTCGCCGCGCGCTGGCGGTAGACACCATCAGGCTCGCCCAAAGGATCGGCGAGGTCATCGGCGTCATCGCGCTCGGGCCGAGGTACCGACCCTCTGACCTGGGCCGCCCACGCAACGGCATCTCGCAAGCCCTGGGAGGTTAGCGTCAGGCTCGCGTCCGGGACCGCCCCCGGACGCGGCGGCGCCGACTCAGCGATACGCGCGAGCTCAAGCAGCGTGAAGGTGCGACGGACGGCCGCAGGCAGCAGCCCGACGACCGCGCTGCGATGGTCGCGAGTCGCTACGAGGATCAAGTCCGACGATGTCACGGCCGCGCTCGTCAAGGGCGTCGCGCCGAAGTCATCGGCGTCGACACCAAGATCGGTGAGTGCGTGCTGGGCGCCGGGTTCCATCGGGCGACCGAGCTGGGCAAGTGTGCCTGCGCTCGTCACCGTCACCGTCACCGGAGTGGCATCGGACCGCTGACGAACGACCAGCTCGCGACGCATGAGTCGCTCCATCATCGGAGATCGCCCGATGTTTCCCGTGCACACCATCAACACCGTGAACAGGCCCTCGTTCATTGGTGCTCGTCGATCCCGATGAGGTTGGGTGCAACCGTGCGTAGCTCTGCCTCCGAGAACGCACCGGGGCGAAGCACCCGCGGTTCACGTTCGGTCACGTCGACGACGGTGGACGCGGTGCCCTCGGGACACGTTCCGGCATCCAGGTACACGATCACACTCGTGTCGAGCTGCGCCTGTGCTTCATCGCAGGTGCGAGGAACCGGCTCACCCACGCGGTTGGCAGCGACGACCACCATGGGGCCGACTCCTTGCAACACTTCGAGGGCAACCGGGTGCAACGGCATGCGAACAGCCACATGCTTGCCATCGCCTCCGATGTCCCAGGACAACGTCGACTGGCGTGGACACCACGCCGTCAATGGTCCCGGCCAGAACCCCTCGATCAATGCCTCACCCGATGGATGAAGCGCGCCCGCAATCGCGTGGGCCGCCTTGACCGAGCCGACCATCACGGGGAGAGCCTCGTGTGACACCCGGCCCTTCGCTTCGTTCAAGCGTTCAACTGCGACCGGCGAAAACGCGTCACAAGCGACTGCGTAGGACGTCTCGGTAGGCAGAACGACGAGCTGATGACGGCCAGCTGCGGCAATGGCCCGGGCGATCCCGCGCTCGCGTTCTCTTGGATCCGAGCAGTCGAAGCGCGGCATCAGACGTCCGAGCGAACCGCGGTGAGGTAACGGTCGCGTCCGGTCAGGTCGACGTGGTCGCGAACGTCGTGCCATGCCGATGACGTATCGAAGACCTTCGGCGCTGCGGTTCCTTGGAGGTCACCGTGCTCGACCGCCACCGTGCCACCTGGGCGCAGCAAGCGTCGCGCAACTCTTTCGACCAGCCGAATGTGGTCGAGTCCGTCTTCGCCGGAATACAACGCCGCCGGCGGGTCGAACCGTGCTACCTCGGGATCTCGGGGCACGCTGCCCACTGGGATGTAGGGAGGGTTGGCCACCACCACGTCGACGGAGCGGTCGTACTGCGTCAAGCACCCGTCCATGTCGGCGACGTGAGCGGTGAATCGGTGCAAATCGGCGTTGTGCTGCAACCAGGGCGCTGCCGCTGGATCACGCTCTACCGCATGTACCTCGGCATGAGCGACCTCGGTCATCACTGCCGCTGCGATGGCGCCAGAGCCGGCGCACAGGTCGACCACCCGCGCGACGCGCGTGCGTCGTGCCTCGGCTATTGCGAACCCCGCGACGAGCTCGGTTTCCGGACGCGGTGAGAACACACCTGGTCCGACGGCCAGCTCGATCGTGCGAAAGAAGGCGACACCTGTCAGGTGCTGGAGCGGGATTCGCTCAGCGCGCCGCGCGACGAGGTCGTCGAAGCCTTCGGGCACCGGATCGTGCAGGTACTTCCACAGCAGCGTGCGATCGCACCGCAGCAGATGAGCCGCCAGCAGCTCGGCGTCGACTCTCGGTGATGCGACACCTGAGGCTGTGAGGTGCAGCTC
>DASUFV010000099.1:0-7992 GCA_036274415.1 Actinomycetes bacterium | reverse complement strand
ACATGTCGGTGAACCGCACCTCTTCGCTGCGCGGAACGACAAACACGATGCGTCCGGCCGACTCGGAGAAGAGCGCCACGAACGGATCGATGTCGTCGGGCAGGACCACTCGCGCACCATTACCTGCTCGCAGGACCATCTCAGCCAGCGTGATCGCGAGACCGCCAACCGAAACGTCGTGTGCGGCAGTCAGCAACCCGTCGCGGGACGCCGCAACTGCGATCTCGGCAACCTGACGTTCCCGCTGCAGGTCGACTGTTGGTGGCAGGCCGCCGGTGTGACCGTGCATGGCGTACGCCCATTCGGAGCCGCCGAACTCGTCGCGAGTGTCGCCGACCAGCCAGATCGCTTCGCCGTCCGCATCCCAGGCCATCGGGGTTCGCCGCGTCACGTCGTCGATCACGCCCAAGACGCCCACGATCGGTGTTGGCACGATCGCGGTCTCGCCGGTCTGGTTGTAGAAGCTGACGTTGCCGCCGGTCACCGGTACGCCGAGCTCTTGACACGCGTCGGCGAGCCCGCGCGTCGTCTCGGCGAACTGCCACATGACGTCCGGGTCCTCAGGCGAGCCGAAGTTGAGGCAGTCGGTGACCGCCAGCGGCTTCGCACCAGTGGTGGCCACGTTGCGGTACGCCTCGGCCAGGGCGAGTTGCGCGCCGGCATAGGGGTCGAGCTTGCCGTAGCGCCCGTTTCCGTCGGTGCTGACTGCCACACCGGTGCCGTCGTCCGCGATGCGAATGACACCGGAGTCCTCTGGCTGCGCGAGCACGGTGTTGCCCATGACGTACCGGTCGTACTGGTCGGTGACCCACGCCTTGGACGCGAGGTTCGGACTGGCCACCATCTTGAGCAACGTCTCACGCAACTCTGCACCGGACACCGGACGCGGCAGTGACGCCGGAGTGTCCTGCTGCACGGCGTCCTGCCACACCGGGCGAGCGAATGGACGCTCGTACACCGGACCTTCGTGCGCGACCGTCTTCGGTGGGACGTCGACGATCTGCTCGCCGTGCCACTCGATGGTGAGGCGTCCACTGTCGTTGACCTCACCGATCACGGTCGCTTCGACGTCCCACTTGCGGCACACGGCCATGAACCCGTCAAGCTGCGCAGGCGAGACGATCGCCATCATGCGCTCCTGCGACTCGCTCATCAGGATCTCTTCTGGCGCCAACGTCGAGTCGCGCAACGGGACGCGGTCGAGCCAGACGTGCATTCCGGTGTCACCGTTGGACGCCATCTCGCTCGTCGCACACGAGATGCCGGCGCCACCGAGATCCTGGATGCCAACGACGAGCTGCTGCTCGAACAGTTCCTGACAGGCTTCGATCAGCACCTTCTCGGCGAACGGGTCGCCCACCTGCACGCTCGGTCGTTTGCTGGGGCCTCCGCTTCCGCCGCTGTCGTCGAACGTCTCGGACGCCAGAACGCTCACACCACCGATGCCGTCCCCACCTGTCTTGGCACCGAACAAGATGACGTGGTTGCCCGGCCCCTTCGCGGCCGACACCTGAATGCGATCGTGCGGGACCACGCCGACACACAACGCGTTCACCAGAGGGTTGCCGACATACGTCTCGTCGAAGACGACCTCGCCGCCGATGTTCGGCAGGCCGAGACAGTTGCCGTATCCGCCGATGCCGGCGACGACGCCGGGCAGCACTCGGTGCGTGTCTGGCGCGTCCGCGGGACCAAACCGCAGCGGATCCATCACCGCAACCGGTCGTGCACCCATCGACAGGATGTCGCGCACGATGCCGCCGATACCGGTTGCCGCGCCTTGGTATGGCTCGACGTAGGACGGGTGGTTGTGCGACTCGATTTTGAACGTCACCGCGAGCCCGTTGCCGACGTCGACCACGCCCGCGTTCTCGCCCATGCCGATCAACAGAATGTCGTTCGCCTCCGCCGGGAGCTTGTCGCCGAACTGTCGGAGGTGCACCTTGCTCGATTTGTATGAGCAGTGCTCACTCCACATGACCGAGTACATCGCCAGTTCGCTGCTGGTCGGGCGGCGTCCGAGGTGCTCTCGAATGCGCGCGTACTCGTCTGCTTTCAGTCCCAGCTCGGCGAACGGCTGCTCGAGCTCGGGTGTCGCGTCGGCGTGCTTGACGGTGTCGACGGTCATCGGCCGACCAACTGGTTGATCGCTGACGCAAAGAAGCCGATGCCGTCCACGGATGGGCCGGTGAGCTCTTCAACGGCATGCTCAGGATGTGGCATGAGCCCGACCACGTTGCCGCGTTCGTTCGTGATGCCGGCGATGTCGCGGTAGGACCCGTTGGGGTTGTCGTGGAGGTAACGCACGACGACTCGTCCTTCGCCCTCGAGCTCGTCGAGCGTGCGCTCGTCGGCGACGAACCCGCCCTCACCGTTCTTGAGCGGAATGACGATCTCTTGCCCCTCGGCGAACTCCGACGTCCACGCGGTCTTCGCGTTCTCGACTCGGAGATGCTGGTCTCGGCAGACGAACTTGCGTACGTCGTTGCGGATCAGGGCACCTGGCAAGAGATGCGATTCGCAGAGAATCTGGAACCCATTGCAGATGCCGAGCACTGGCAGGCCAGACGCGGCTGCGTCGATCACCTTCTCCATCACCGGCGCGAACCGGGCGATCGCCCCGCACCTCAGGTAGTCGCCGTAGGAAAACCCACCCGGTAGAACAACGGCGTCGACACCACGAAGGTCTGCGTCACCGTGCCAGAGCTCGACGGCTTCTGCACCGGCGACCCGGACGGCGCGAGCGGCGTCCCGGTCGTCCAAGGAGCCCGGGAAGGTGATGACACCGATCCGGGCCGACATCAGGCGCCCTCGACGCGGATCGCGTAGTCCTCGATCACCGTGTTCGCCAGCAGGGTGCTGGCGATCTCATCGAGAGTCGCGGTGTCGGGTGCGGACTCCAGCTCGATCTCGAACCGCTTGCCTTGCCGGACGCTGGTCACGCCGCGGTGACCCAGGCGGGCGAGAGCGCCCTGAACGGCTTGACCTTGGGGATCGAGGATCTCGGGTTTGAGCATGACGTCGACGACGACGCGTGCCACGGGCTTCTCCGGACGCTCGAGGGGCGGGAAGGTGTGACCAGTCTATCCGTCGGCGCATCCTCCTCACCTTCGGGCGCTGGTGGACGGCGTAGGCAGATCTCGACTCCGTGGCATCGAAAGGTCGCATGACCGCCCTCCCACCTCCGCGGGTCAGCCTCGTCACCCTGGGGGTCTCCGATCTGTCCCTTTCACGTCGCTTCTATGAAGCGCTCGGGTGGCACAGCACTGCTGGGCCTGGCGACGATGTGGTGTTCTTTCAGTCCGGCGGAATGGTGTTGGCGTTATGGAGTCGCGAGCAGCTTGCGCATGACTCATGCGTCGCTGACACAGGGGGCTGGGGCGGCGTCACACTCGCGCACAACGTCGGTTCCCCCGCAGAGGTGGACGCCGTGCTGACGGCGGCGGAGAACGCGGGCGCAACCATCGGACGTCGCGGCGAGGAGACGTTCTGGGGTGGGTACTCCGGTGTGTTCGTCGATCCAGACGGACACCCATGGGAGGTCGCACACAACCCGTTCTGGACGCGGTCGGAGTCTGGTGACATCACGCTCCCGAGCTGAGATGACTTGTCGGTGGTGCGCGGCAGAGTGCGGTCATGGCCGAGAGCCCCGCATCAGCATCGATCGATCAGGAGTTCCGTGCGCTGATCGCGTCGATGCCTGCGGTCGATGAGCTCTCAGATGATGTGCTCCGCGACCGGCTCGTCGAGTTGGAGCGGGTGGTCAACGCCGCGCACGCAGCGCAGGCTGAAGTGATGACCGAGATCGTCGCACGCGCCGGCACCGCCGAGTACGAGTTCATCGCCGACAAGCTCGCCATCACAGGAGTCCGTTTGCTCAGCAGTCTCGTCACGGTCCCGTCCAAGCGACCGGCCAGCGTCACTCGCCCTGTTCCTGGTCTGATTGGAGCCAGTGCTGATGAGCGTGCAACAGGTCCTAGCGCACCGTCGAGTCGATATCGGCGTTGTTACCCACAAGCTCGAGCGCGTCGCGGTCGCGATTGAGGTGTTCGGCACGGTCTTAGAGAGCCGCTCGTTTGCGGCGGCGGCTATACCCAGCTTCTGGACGGGGCGCCAGCCTGGCGGCAGACCACGTTCGCGATCGAAGGCACCGGCTCATACGGTGCTGGACTAACCGGCGCGGTCCGTCGTAATGACATTGGCGTCATCGGGGAGATACGCGCCGACCGACGCGACGACGACGTGACAAGTCCGAAAGGTCGGATGCCGAGAACGCTGCTCGAGCAGCCCTAGTCGGCCATGCCAGTTGACCGGATGGAGTAGGCCGTGCGTTTCGATGTCTGTCTTGTCGCAGGCACGCTAGCCTTTGCCGGAGGGCGCTACAGTCATGAGCGTTCCTGTGGCGGAGGCTTCGGGCATGTTTGTGGTGGGACGGAATCGTCATCTTGCAGTCGGATCGGTTGTATTTCTTCTTCTCGCCGCGCTTGCCTGGGCATTGCTCGAATGGCGTGCGACCCGTGACGAGTCAGCGCCGGATCGGCAGTTCACTGCCCTGATAGACGACTATGAAGAAGGATTCGTTATCGGAAGGGGACTCGGCGCCAGGGCCCCGCGGACAGACCAGCAGTGGAGCCACCGGTATGAGAAGTGCAACGACGCCATCGTCGGACGGTATGGCGAAGATTCTGGCCAGAACGGCACTGGTGCGCCTGAGGAGAAAGTCTATTGGAGCGCCTGTGTTGACGGGTTTGTCAAGAAGCCGGCGCCATCCGAACTCCTCCCAGTGATCGCCTCGATCCTCGACGAATAGCACACAGGCAGTCTCCATCTCGAACGGTGAACCGATGGTTGCCGTCGTAACCTCGCGCGCGTGGCGCGCGCTGACGGGCTATGGTCCTCGCTGGCGTTATGTCGGCTGCCGAAAGCGTTTTCGCCGGGTTCCGCCGTGACGTCGTCGCAGTCGCCCATAAAGCGCCATCGCCCACTCCTTCGAGAACACCGACGCACGCACCATGGACCAACGCCGCACCGACGCCTTCGTCGACCTGGTCGTCGGCCGCGCCGAACCACCACAAGTGAACCTCAACGTCACGGTGCCGCTCGACGTCCTTGGGGGAGACTCTCAGGCCCCAGCGATGGTGTCGGGCATCGGAGCTGTTCGGTCCTCGCAGCTGTCGGAGTGGATCGACAGCGCCACGATTCGACGACTCCTCACTGAGGCGACCAACGGTTACCTCGTCGACGTCACCGAGCGGCAGTACCGGCCATCCCGAGCACTTGACCGCACGGTGCGGCTCCGCGACCAGGTGTGCCGCTTCCCCGGATGCTCTCGCCCAGCCACCACGTCCCGCTCCGGCACCTACCTCGACCACACCGTGCCGTGGCCAGAAGGCGAGACAGCCGCGTCCAACCCCGCGGTCCTGTGTCGTCACCACCACCGACTCAAACACTCACCAGGGTGGTCCGTCAAGCTGTCACCCGACGGCTTGATGACGTGGGTCACACCCATCGGTAAGAAATTCGTGACGCAGCCGTGGATCTACTCAGACCCTGGGTGAGTCCGGTTCGACGTCGCGCTCAACGTCGCTACTTGCCGAGTGTGTGCAACACCTGCTGCGCTGCACGCTCCCCACTCTCCACACCGCCGTTGAGGTAGCCCTGACTGTGAGTCGACGTGTGCTCACCGGCAAAGAACACGTTGCCCTCACGCTTGGCGAGGAAACCCCAGTACGACGTGTACTGGCCGGGACCAAAGCCGGCGTAGGAACCGTGCACGTACGGATCGTCCGCCCATTGGTCGAGGTGTGCGAGCCCGTTGAACGCACGCCTGATGCCCTGGACGCCACGTGCCAAGTTGTCGAGCGCGGTGTCGATCACGGCGTCCGGTGCGACACCGTGTGGTTGATAGGTGGGGTATGACCTGCCTTCTTTACCTCCGTTGTAAATGGTGATCACCGGCGTCCGCGGATGGGGATCTACTTGTCCCCACGTCGAGTCCCAGGTCACGTAGTGAGGTTTGTCGCTGGAGAAGCTGCCGTTCCAGTCGAGCGACTTGATCGACTGGTCCAGTTGGAAGTTGAGCTTGGAGTTGCTGCCCATGGCGAGCTGGTTGATGGCGCGACGCCGACGGCGGCTGAGATGAAGGTGATCAATGTCGACGTCGCGCAGCGTGGTGAATGGCAGCGCCATGACCACCCGGTCGGCGACGACTTCTTTCGAGTCACCCCAGAACCGGAGGGCCACGCGTCCATCTGATCTGTGCCGCGCCGACACGAGTAGCGCACCACGGGTAATCGCGTGCGACGGAATCGCCCGAACCAACGCCTTGACGAGCTGGTCGTTGCCACCCGCAATCCGGAAGCGCTCGTTTGCTCCCGGGTAAGGCGCGACAAAGGCCTCGAAGAGATTGATGGGCGACATCTCGCTGGGCTCCATGCCGAAGAAGCTCTGCATGAAGACTTGAATGCCTCGTCCGAGCAGTGAGTTGGCCCCGCCGTCCACTTTCTTGTCGAGGGATTCGACCATCGTCATCCGGTCGAACTCTCGCGCGGCATCACTCGCGGTGTTCCAGTGGTAGTCACCCACTCGCTTGTACGCGCGAGTGAGCTTGCGAATGAACGACCCGAACTCGCCGAACACCTCGTCACTGGTCCTGAGGGACCCCTTGATCCAGCGGTATCCCTGCGAGCCGCTCGGGATGGACTGCTTGAACGTGTCGATCAACTCGACACCAAGTTCGGCAGCCAGAGCTCGCAGCTGCTTGTGCCGAGAGTCGACGTACTGACCACCGTGCTCAGCGGTCTGGCCGTTGTCGAAATAGTCGGTGATCGACCAGCAACGACCACCAAGCCGTTGCTGCGCGTCGTACAGGTGAGCCTTGATGCCGTTGCGACGCAGCCGATAGGTGCACGACAGGCCCGCCAACCCCGCACCAACAACAACGACTTTCGGGTGATGCCCGACTGCCGCCGCGGATGACGAACCCATGGCAGTGAGAACGCCCGCCGCACTAACGGCGGCGACTCCACCCAGAACTTGGCGACGGGTGAGAGACGCGAAGGTTTGCGCATCGGCGTGCGCTCCTTCGCGGGGGTCTACCTCGAGTTGGAGTTCTGCGGCAAGCCCGTGTGCCTGTCGCTCACCGAACCACTCGAGCACTTCCGACGGCAGCGCAGTGCTTGGTCCGGGCCATGCTCTGTATGCGGCAGCGAGCCGACGGGCTTCCTTGACGGTTGGGAGTCCAAGATCAGGCACGAGAGTCCCCTTCCCGCGGGGTTTCGATCCGGACGAATCGTTGGCATCCTGCCTATGTCAGCATTCAGGGCCTGTCAACAGATGGTTTCCGCTCGCCGGATTGCGCTCAATCGCGACGGTGCCTGCCCCTCTTATGCGGAGACGGCCCGCTGCGCAGCATCAGCGGCCAGGACGGCTTCTGGCCTGAACTGCTGCTGACCACCAGTCGCCTCTTGCCCTGTCCGTCAACGCGCACTCCTGGCTCAAGGTCGCTCAGGTCAAAGCCCCTTGTAACGGCCGCACCAACGAATCCCAAGGCCAGACCAAGCAACAAGGCGAGCCTATCCTTCTCGAGGATCGACTCGACCATTCCCTTTGCCAACAAGCCTGCAACGACCGCCACAGCTGACAAAGCCCAGAAAGCAACGGCGTTGGCAGCGGCAGATCCCCACACCCTTACGCCCTGTACGACGGTGATGATGACAGCGATCGCCGCCAGCGACAGACCCACTACACCGGTGCGGCTCAGAACGTCCAACGTGATGTTGTGGTTGATGTCGCTTTCAACAAAGGCGTTCTGACCTTCCTCGAAATGGACGTGCGTGCTGCCAAGGCCCTGCCCGACAACAGGCGACCTTTCCACCGCCTCCCACGCTTCGGCCCATTGGTTGAAGCGTGACTCAACAGATCCGACGCGCGTCGTAGCCCCGAGCGACTCCGCCGTCCAGTTCGAAGCAACCGTGTTCCCCGGCGTCCGCA
>DASUFV010000098.1:0-2302 GCA_036274415.1 Actinomycetes bacterium | reverse complement strand
GCAACGTCGATTAGGGCAACGCCAATTCGGCGTGCTAGTTGAGGCGTGCTAGTTGAGGCCCCGCAAAAAACGAATTCAATCCGAGTTCGATCGAAGCAGTGCCTTGGCAACGTCACTAGTTGGGAATCTGGCCTCAACCTCGGGTCAGATCCCTAACGTCAAAACTGGGCGCCTCATTCCCAGTCAGCATACCTAACAATATGCGCAGAATCAGGACCTGGAGGACTCTGTGAAGAACCAAATGAAGCTCGTGAATTTCAGAGCGTTCAGCATCGGCTTTAGCGCCGCTCTGCTGGCTCTCGCTTGCGGCAGCGACGACAAGGGTAGCCCCGAGACCAAGGGCGGCGACTCTACGGCAACTCAGGGTGGCGGCACCCCGGTGGACGTCGTCGCTCCGAAGCCGGAGACCTGCGATGACAACCCGCTGCTCGCGCAGTGCATGCCGGCCGCTCCCGCTCCCGGTGGCAATGGTCAGCAGGCAGGCGGCGGTCGTCCGGCTGCCACTGATGAGAGCGACGAGGCCAAGCTGGCCCGCGCCGCCGCCGAGAACGTGCTCGCCGCGAACTGCGGCCAGTGCCACGGCCCGAACCTGACGCCCCAGACGGCCCAGGCCGGCATGAACTACATCAACGATATCGACCAGCTCGTTGAGACCGGCAAGATCGTCCCGCTGAACAGCGCTGCTTCGCGCGTGGTTCAGCGCATGGAGCGCGGTGAGATGCCGCCCGTCTCCTCGGGCCTGCCCGCGGTGACGGACGCAGACATCGCCGTCGTGTCCTCGTACATCGACAACCCCCGCTTCTGGCCCGACTACGCCAGCACGGGCGGCAACTGCACCGACAAGGGCCAGCTGGTCGACTTCGACGAGCTGTTCCAGGAAGTCAACGACGACCTGCGTCGTGCGGACGCCGATGACCGCGTGTTCTTCCGTTACATCTCGCTCACCAACCGCTTCACGGCGGGTCAGTGCGCCGAGGCCCTGGACAAGGATCGTCAGGGTCTCGCCAAGATGATCAACATGCTGTCGATCGACGCCCGCGTCCGTCAGCCGGTGCCGGTGAACCAGGACGAGACCCTGTACCGCATCGACCTGCGCGACCTGCAGTGGGACCGCGCGATCTCGGTCAACGGTCAGAACTTCAACGACGTGTGGGAAGCCATCGCGGCCAACAACCCCTACGCCGTCGAGTTCGAGGGTGACGACGCCGACGACGCCAAGGACGATTCCCAGACGGCCTTCCCGATCCAGTTCTCGGATCAGATGATGGACGTCGCGATCATCGGTAACCTCTACTACGCGATCATCGATGTCGACGTGAACCAGACCCTCGGCGACTTCGTGCTGAACGACCTCGGCGTCGACGTCGATCAGAACACGCTGGACGTCAAGGACCAGATCCGCGCCGGTACCACCAAGTCCCGTATCTCTCGCCAGGACCGCCTGGTCGAGCGCGACGAGCTGGTGATCCGCAGCGGTGCCATCTGGCAGTCCTTCGACTTCGAAGACAACCAGGGCAACGAGAGCATCTTCGAGGATCCGTTCAACTTCACCCCCGGCGGCACCGAAGCCATCTTCACGCTGCCGAACGGTCTGTTGGGCTTCATCATCGCGGACGCGAACGACAACATCGTCGAGGACTCGGACATTCTTCTGGACACCAACCAGAACAACTTCCGCGCCATCACGAGCGTGTCGTGCTCGAACTGCCACTCCACGGGTCTGATCCCGGTGGTGGACGAGGTTCGTGACATTGCGCTCCGGAACGCTCGCGAGATCGGTCTGGACCGCGATGAGGTGGAGCAGCTCGAGGGCATCTACGTGAGCCCGCAAGAGTTCGCTCGCCAGGTGCAGGAGGACTCGGAAGGCTTCTACCAGCGCGCTCTGCAGCTGGCGGATCTGCCGGTCCAGGGTGGCGACCCCGTCTCGGGCGTGTTCCTCCGGTTTGACCAGGACATGCGCATCGAGGACGCCGCTGGCGACCTGGGCCTGACGCCCGACGAGCTCGAGGATAACCTCGACCTCCTCAACCCCGTCCTGTCCGTGCTCGAGCAGGGCAGCATCGACCGTGATGATTTCACGGCGGTTTTCGTCGATAGCCTCTGCATCCTGTCGGAGCCCCTCGAGAACCAGCCGGTCGCCGCTGTTTGCGATGCGGCAGCCGCGGCCGCTCAGTGATATAGTGGCAGTAGAAACTGCGCTGGGTGTGAGGATACCCAGCGCAGCGCCTCCCGCAGTTTCTCCCCTCGGCAACGCTGTCTTGTAGGCAGCTGTGGCGAGGGGAGATGGGTGGTAGGTTCAGCA
>DASUFV010000097.1:0-13457 GCA_036274415.1 Actinomycetes bacterium | reverse complement strand
GTTGAGGCGATCGGTGAGCATGCTCCGGACATTGTCGGGTTCAGCGCGTTCTTGACGACCACGATGCCGATGTTCAAGGCGAACATCAACGCCCTGGAGAAGGCCGGGCTCAGGGATCAGGTGATCGTGATGGTGGGGGGTGCTCCGGTGACCCAGGAGTACGCCGACGCGGTCGGTGCTGACGGGTACGCCGCTGACGCGTCGACCGCGGTCCGCCGCGCCAAAGAACTCCTCGACCAACGCCGCCTGGTCAGCGCCTGATGTCACTCCAGTCTCTGCTCGAGGCCGGCGAGCGTCCGGTCCTCACCGCCGAGCTGCCGTCAGTCGACGGTGGCGGTCTCGACAAGGTGAAGCATCACCTCGAGTCCATTGCTCCCTATGTCGACGCCATCAACGCGACCGACAACCCGGCAGCGCACGCGCACGCGTCCAATGTCGCTATTGCGATCGCCATGGTGCAGGCGGGCGTCGAGCCGATCATGCAAGTGGTCTGCCGTGACAAGAACCGACTCGCGATCCAGGCCGACATCGTCGGCGCTTCCATGCACGGTGTGCGCAACATCTGCGCGCTGACCGGCGACGACGTCACCGCGGGAGACGAGCCGGAATCGCGTCGCGTCTTCGACCTCGACGGGCCACAGGTCGTGGCAGTCGCGACCGGTCTGGCAGAGGGTCACTATGTGTCCGGCCGCAAGATCGAGCCGGCACCCGACCTGTTCGTCGGAGCCGTCGAGAACCCATTCGCACCGCCGGTGCACTACCGAATCGAGCGGGCGAAGATCAAGAGTGACGCTGGCGCACGGTTCCTGCAAACGCAGATCGGCTACCAACCGAAGCTGCTGGAGCAGTTCGTGTCCGGCTGCATCGACAACGGAGTCACCCAGAAGACGTCGTTGCTGGTCACCGTCGTGCTCGTCAAGCGAGCCGGCGCGCTCCGGTTCATGAACCGCGAGGTGCCGGGGATCGTCGTTCCTGACGAGGTCATCGACCGCGTGGCGAACGCGCCGGACGAGGCCGAGGCCGCGTACCAGCAGGTGCTCGAGCAATGCCAGCACGCCCTGTCTCTGCCCGGAGTCTCGGGCGTGCACCTCACGGACTTCCGGCACGACGGCAGCCTGGGCCGACTGGTCGAAGACCTAGGTCTATCGCGACAGACGGCACAACAGGACGTCTCGTGACCGAGGAGCACGCCGGCCCCGAGCGCGTGCGAATCCGCTTCACTCCTTCTGACAAGGAAGTTCGGGTTCCCACGGGCGTCCCGGTGTTTGACGCTGCCAGTTGGAACGGCATCGCAATCGACTCCACGTGCGGTGGACACGGCACGTGCAAGAAGTGCAAGGTGCGGATCACCGAGGGCGCTATTCCTCCGGTGCAGGCACTCGACCGACGAGCCTTCTCACAGGAGCAGCTGGACGACGGATGGCGCTTGGCGTGCGTGGCGCGGACGTCAGGTGACCTGGTCGTCGATGTGCCTCCGCTCACGACTCGGCCCAAGGCGTCCACCTTCGGTGTCGGACGCCAGGTCATCTTGCGACCGTCGGTGCAGAAGCGCTTCGTGAAGCTCACTGAGCCGACTCTCGCCGACCAGCGCACCGACTCTCAGCGGGTGTTCGACGAGCTCGACGACCTCGAGCTCACCGTCGATCTCGACGTCTACCGCACGCTGGGCAAGACCCTCCGTGAGTCCAACTTCGAAGTCACCGCGGTGATCGCAGACAACAGGTTGATCGCGGTCGAGCCAGGTGACACCAGTGCACGTTCGTTCGGGCTCGCGTTCGACCTGGGCACCACAACGGTCGTGGCCAACCTCATGGACCTCACCACCGGCACGCCGGTGGCAGTCACGTCGATGCTGAACAAGCAGCAGCCCTACGGCGCAGACGTCATCGCTCGAATCAGCGCCACCATGCTCGACAGCCAGGCGCTTGGACACTTGCAAGAGCTCGCGCGCGAGACGTTGGACACGCTGGCGAAGGAGGCCTGCGCCGAGGCAGGTGTGGACGCCAACGAGATCTACGAGGTGGCGCTGGCGGGCAACGCCACCATGGTGCATCTGCTGCTCGGCATCGATCCCGAACCGCTCGGCGTCGCCCCGTTCATCTTGGCCGCGCGTCAGTTCGAGCATGTGATGGCATCCGACCTTGGCGTGACGACGCACCCACGCGCTCCTGCCGTCGTGATCCCCGCACTTGGTGCCTACGTCGGTGGCGACATCATCTCGGGGGCACTTGCGTCCGGAATGGACCGCGACAAGCGGTTGCGGCTCTTCATCGACATCGGCACCAACTGCGAAATCGTTGTGGCCGACGGCGAACGCATCATGGCGACGGCAGCTCCTGCTGGCCCGGCGTTCGAAGCGGCGTCCATCAAGTGCGGCATGCGCGCAGCTCCAGGAGCCATCGAGGTCGTGAAGGTGACCGACGACGACGTCGAGCTGCAGGTGATCGGTGACGAGCCAGCGATCGGCGTATGCGGCTCGGGGCTGGTCGACGCGGTGGCCGAGCTGGTTCGGGTGGGCGTCATCGACGGCTCAGGACGATTTGCGGAGGCGGACGCCGTTCGCGACACCCACCCGCACTTGGCCGATCGCTTGCAGACCATCGGCGGCGAGCGGGTGTTCGTCCTGGCCGAGCGACCCTCGGACGATCCGGTCGTCCTCAGTCAGCGTGATGTACGCGAGCTGCAGTTCGCCAAGGCGGCGATTGCCACGGGGTGGCGCCTGCTGTTCGAGGAGTTCGGCATCCAGGAGTCGGACGTCCAGCAGGTCCTGCTGGCCGGATCGTTCGGAACGTACCTCTCCCCGTCCAGTGCGGTGCGGATCGGGCTGGTTCCCAAACTCCCCGTGCTGCGCATCGTGAGCGCAGGCAACGTCGCCGGCGAGGGCGCCAAGATGGTTCTGCTCTCGGCCGCCGAGCGGCACGGTGTCGCGACGTTGCTCAGGGAGATCGCGTACATCGAGCTCTCCGATCGCAGCGACTTCAACGACAGGTTTGTCGAACAGCTCGCGTTTCCGACATGAGGACCGACGACGCCACGATCGGTGTCGTCGCCTGCGGAGCGCTGGCGACCGACATCACCGAGATCGTCCGGCGTCGTGGCTGGCCAGTCGACATCCATCCGCTCCCACCGTTGCTGCACAACCAGCCGAAGCGGATCGCGCCCGAAGTCGAGCGGACGCTCGCCGAGATTCGCCCGAGGTATCAGCACCTGGCAATCGCGTACGCCGACTGTGGGAGCTACGGGGCGCTCGACGAAGTGTGCCAACGACACGGCGTCGAACGGTTGGCTGGGCAGGACTGTTACGAGGCGTATGCGGGCGTGCAGCGCTACGAGGAGATGCTGCGTGAAGAGCCGGGTACCTACGTGCTCACAGACTTCCTGGCGGCGTCATTTCACCGGAGCGTGATCGTCGAGCTGGGGCTCGACCGGTATCCCGACCTCCGTGACGACTACTTCCGGCACTACACGCGCGTGGTGTGGATCACTCAGCGCCCGACCCCCTTGCTGCGGAAGGCCGCTGAGGACGCCGCCGCATCCATAGGCCTGCCCCTCGAGGTGGTCGACGTCGGCATCGAGGGGCTCGAGCGGGCGCTGGAGCCACTGGTCGTTCATGCTCAGGAGAAGCAGGGAAGCGATGCGATCGCATCGGCGACCGACTCGGGGTCCTCGACTGCGGGGGAGTGACCGGTCGCAGGCAGCGCCACCACTGTGGCGTCCAACCGTTTTGCCATGTCGTGCTGTTCCTCGACCGGCCAGGCGTCGTCCAGCTCGCCGATGACGACGACTGTTGGCGGCGCAACCGTGCTGAGCTCGTCGACCCGGTCAGGCACCTCGCACAGTTCTGTGATCATCGCGGTGAGCGAGCCTGGCGCGTTGCTCAGGAACCGCGCAGTGAGGAACTGGTCGATGTCCGGCGGCGGAGCGGGTCTGTCGGCCGCGGCGTCCAGCGCACGCTTCGCCTGCCAGACCGCCTCGAGGCCGTGCTCGTCCATCACCTGAACAAACCGGCGGAGCACCTGCTGCTGCTGTTCGGGGAGCGGCCCTGGTCCGGTGGCGATCAGCACCAGGCCGTCCGCGGCCAGTGGGTCGCTCAAGATCGCCTCACGCACCACCAATCCTCCGAACGAGTGCCCCACGAGCACCAACGGGCGGGGAAGATCGCCAGCCACCGCCCACACGTCGCTCGCAAAGCCGGCCAGCGAGCACTCGCTCCCACCCGCCACGGGGGTCTGGTACTGACCGGACAGATCAAGAGCGACTCCGCGAACTCCGCGTTCTGCCAGGGGAGCGAGCAGCGCGATGAAGTCCTCCTTGCTGCCGGTGAAACCGGGCACCAGAAGGGCAGTTCCCGAAGGCGCGGGCACCAGTGGAAGGTTGTCGAGGGTCGCGTAGGTGCCCCGCGAGTTCTCCTGCTGCTGGGCGATCACACCGGGAGGCGGCGTGAGGAAGGGTGGGATGCTCACCCGCGGCACAATAGGCTGCCGTGGTCCGGAGGGATCTGCGGGAGGTGGAGTGGCACGCACGATCGCGGTGGCCAACCAGAAGGGCGGCGTCGCCAAGACCACGACCGTGGCGTCGGTGGGCGTGGCCCTCGCCGAGCTGGGGCGCCGCGTGCTCGTGGTCGACCTCGACCCGCAGGCGTGTCTGACCTTTTCGCTCGGCGTCGATCCCGACGCCCTCGAGCTGTCCGTGCACGACGCATTCATGGGACGCGTTGGCGCGGCAATGGCGATCCGTCCGGTGTCGGAGACGCTCGACCTGCTGCCGAGCACCATCGACCTCACTGGCAGCGAGGTGGCCTTGCACGACCGTGCTGGGCGTGAGTACGTGCTCAAGACCTTGCTCGACGACGTCAGCGACACCTACGACTTCATCCTGATCGACTGTTCGCCATCGCTGGGTGTGCTCACCATCAACGCACTGACGGCCGCTGACGAGGTGCTGATTCCGCTGCAGTGCGAAACGTTGTCGCACCGAGGTGTGGGACAGCTGCTCGACACCGTGTCTGACGTCAAAAGGCTCACCAATCAGCAGCTCGACGTGCTGGGCGTCCTTCCGACACTGTTCGACGGTCGCACGACGCACTCGCGGGCAGTGCTCGCCGACGTCACACAGCGGTTCGGCGTCCAGGTGCTCGAGCCACCGATCAACCGATCGATCCGCTTCGCCGAGGCGCCCGCGACGGGTGAGTCGATCATGTCCACGGCGTCATCCAGTCCGGGCGCCGCGGCTTATCGCGAGCACGCACTCCGCCTGTTGGGTCAGGACGTGGCCGCATGACGCGTAGCAAGAAGGCGAATGACTTCAGCCGGATCAAGAAGGTCGAATCGGCCAACGACCATTCGACGGGTGGCCCGCGCGACCACGAAGGCCGACGAGCGTTGTTCACCGCTGAGTCAATGGCGCCCGAGGTCGCTGCCCACACCGGGTCGGTAGTGATCACCTGCGGGTCGTGCGGCGAGGAGTCGGTGCTGTCGCCGACCGCCGCGTTGCGTCATGCAGTGCCGTCGCTGCACTTGCCGTTCATCAAGCGCGATCACGGCTCGTGGATGCGTTGCCCCGCATGCCAGAAGCACACGTGGGTCAGCGTGCAGGTCAGGCTTCCTTAGTCGCCTAGTCGCCGGACGTCGCTGGGCTCGGCGCAGGTGCCGCGCCCGAACCTTGACCCCGCTCGACGTCACTACCGCCCCGGGTGCGGCGACGGTTTCGCTTACGACGGGGCTGACGTGGCTTAGTGGCGCCGTCGGTCTCGCCGCCACTGGCCGCCTGGGGAGGCGAGGTGGCAGATGACCGCTCGCCGTCCCGGCGGCGTCCCCGATTGCCCGACCGGCTTCTTGAGCGAGCGGCACCGTCACGCCTCTGCCGCGACTTGCCGGTCTCACCGAGGTCTTCGACCTCTTCGGCCGCAAGTCCGGCGCGGGTGCGCTGGGCCTTGGGGAGCACTCCCTTGGTGCCCTGGGGAATTCCCAGGTCGGTGTAGAGATGCGGTGAGGTGGAGTAGGTCTCGACCGGGTCGTCGAAGGCCAGACCGAGCGTCTTGTTGATCAGGATCCAGCGCGGCAGGTCTTCCCAGTCGATCAGGGTGACAGCGACGCCGGTTGCGCCAGCGCGCGCGGTGCGTCCGATGCGGTGGACGTAGGTCTTCTCGTCGTCCGGGCAGCTGTAGTTGATGACGTGCGTGATGCCGTCGATGTCGATCCCTCGCGCAGCCACGTCGGTGGCGACGAGCACGTCGACCTTGCCGTTGCGGAACGCGCGCATCGCCTGCTCGCGAGCCCCCTGGCCGAGGTCGCCGTGCACGGATCCGACCGCAAAGCCTCGCGACGTGAGGTCGTCCGCGAGCTTCTGCGACTGCCTCTTGGTGGGGCAGAAGATGATCGTGTGGCCGCGTCCCTCTGACTGCAGGATGCGCGCGACGATCTCAGGCTTGTCGACGGGGTGCGTGCGATACGCGTGTTGGGTGACGCGCTCGACGAGCTGACTGTTGTCTTCGTCGGGGTCGATCGCACGGATGTGCGTCGGCTGGCTCATGTAACGACGTGCCAGGGCGATGACGTCACCCGGCATCGTCGCCGAGAACAGCATCGTGTGTCGGTCAGCAGGCGTCAGCCCGACGATGCGCTCGACGTCGGGGAGGAAGCCCATGTCGAGCATCTCGTCGGCTTCATCGAGAACGAGCGTCTTGATCGCACCGAGGTGCAGATGGTTCTTCTCGACCAGGTCGAGCAGGCGGCCCGGGGTGCCGACGACGACGTCGACTCCTGCCTCGAGCGCTTCGATCTGCGGCTCGTACGAGCGCCCGCCGTAGACGGTGAGCACACGGACTCCACGGGTCTTGCTGGCGTGCCGGATCTCGTTGGCCACCTGAATCGCCAGCTCGCGGGTCGGGACGACGACGAGCGCCTGCGGCGTGGCCGCCGGCTCGTGGTCGGGGTGCACCGGGTCTTTGGGAGCGACCAGGTTCTCCAGCACCGGCAGGGCGAAGCCGAGGGTCTTGCCGGTGCCCGTCTTGGCCTGGCCGATCACATCGTGACCGTCGAGGGCGACGGGAAGGGTGAGCTCTTGGATGGGAAATGCCTCGGTGATGCCGAGATGGGCCAGATCGGCCACGGTCTCTTTTCGGATGCCGAGGTCAGAAAAAGTAGTCAGGGGGTCCGCCTTGCGTGTGAACGAGCGCTCCCAGCCTACCTTCCGGCGCCTGGTTACTCTTCGACCATGTCCGATGAGCCGTCCAGCCCACGCGAGCTGAGCGAATACGAATCCGCGGTCGTCGAACTGCTCGGAGTCCTGGCGTATGGCGAGCTTTCGGCGTTCGAGCGTCTCTGCGCGGACGCCGCGCTCGCTCCGACGCTGGATGACAAAGCCGAGATCGCTGCCATGGCGTGCGCTGAGTTCGGACACTTCCAATTGCTTCGAGCACGCCTCAGTCAGCTGGGCGTCGACGCAGAAACCGCCATGCGGCCCTTCGTCGCGCCCTTGGACGCCTTCCATGCCTCCACGGCTCCTGCCGACTGGTTGGAGGGTCTGGTCAAGGCGTACGTCGGTGACGGGATCGCCGCGGACTTCTACCGCGAGATCTCAGTTCTGCTCGACGAGGAGACGCGCGCGCTGGTGCTCCAGGTGTTCGCCGACACCGGACACTCCGAGTTCGTCGTCGCAAAGGTGCGGGCTGCGATCCAGGCTGACCCACGAGTGGGTGGACGCCTCGCGCTCTGGGGCCGTCGGCTGATGGGGGAGGCGTTGAGTCAGGCCCAACGGGTCGCTGCCGAACGAGATGCTTTGGCGAGCTTGCTCGCGGGTGCTTCCGGCGAAGGTGGAATGGACCTGGTCGAACTGGGCCGGATGTTCACTCGCATCACCGAGCAGCACACCAAGCGCATGACCGCGTTGGGGCTCGCTGCCTGAAGAGGGGCTGCCTCACATCGCGCCGAAACCGACGCGCCGCGCCTCCTGCTCTCCGATCTCGACGTAGGCGAGCTTGTCAGCGGGAACCAGTACCCGGCGTCCCTTGGTGTCGGTCATGTCGAACATCGTCTCCGAGTCGGACACACACGCCTGCACGAGCGCTGTCACGTCGTCAGATGTGAGATCGGTTTCGACGACCAGCTCGCGGGCGACGCCCTTGACCCCGACCTTGATCTCCATGCCGACCTCCGTGCCGGTTGCTTGCTCTCGGTGTTGCTCGATGTCCTCTGCGAGGCACCCGCTGGACCAACGGTGGTGCTACTACCCCGCGGCGTCAGGGTAATCGACCCCGTCCCCGTCATCTGAGCGAGGGAACCCACTGATCCCGCGCCACGCGAGTGACGCAACCAACCGCTCGGCGGTCGCGCGCGGGATGTCGCCGTCTTTGGTCAGCCACCATCGCGCCGCGACTTGTGCCGCGCCGGTAAGGCCAGCCGCCAACAGCATGGCCGGCTCGTGGTCGAAATCGGTGTCGTCGGCGATCACCGACGCGACGGCGACGGTGCACTCGTGAGTCATTCGGTCGACGCGCTCCCGCACTGCCGGCTCAGCGGTGAGGTCCGATTCGAACACCAATCGGAAGGTGCTGTCGGGATCGGCCATGAAGGTGAAGTACGCCGCCATCGTGGCAACGACGCGTTCTTCGTTGTCCGTCGTCGACGCCAGGGCCTCGCGCACCGCGGCGATCAGTTGTTCAACCCCTGAGTCGAGGAGCGCGAGGTACAGCTCGAGCTTTCCGGGAAAGTGTTGGTAGAGCACTGGCTTGCTGATCCCCGCCTTCGCCGCGATGTCGTCCATTGCGGCGGCGTGGTATCCGGACGCGACGAAGACCTCGCGTGCGGCGTCCAACAGCTGCCGGCGACGCTCCTCCCGGCCGAGTCGCTCTCGAGGAGCCGCAGGAGGCGTGGGAGCAGAAGGTGTGGGATCGGGGGAAGCGACGGAGGGTCCAGATCCCGATTGAGACGCCATGGGTGTCATCGCGGCGTCATCAGAGACAGCCATGGCGCGGGAGCCTACTCTTGAGTAGCCACTCATGGCGCTTGAGTTCCAGGACGGCGCCCAGTCTGCCGATGCACAGACAGGGGGCACTCCGAGCCGAGGCGCCCATGGGATGCCGCCACCTGAAGGCGGCTCGACCCGGCAGGAGGCCGCGTGAGTACCGAGGCAACGCTCCTCGACGCGCTCCGCGCTGTCCCCGGCGTCGCTGCTGCGGACCTGGAGCCGGACGAGCGACCAGAAGGTGCCGGCACGCTGCGCCTGCAGCTGGCGCCTGGAGCCGACGAGATCGCAGTCGCGACGAGCGTGAACCGCGTGCTTCGTGAGCAGTTCGGGCTGGCGGTGGATGCCGGACGCGTCCAGGTCGTCGAAGAGTCGACACCAGCAGCCCCGCCGGCCGAAGAACGCCGTGGCGACGAAGCGCAGGCGCCGAGCCGACCCACGCTGACCGCAGTTCCGGGCTACCGGGAGCCAGAGTCCGAAGCGACGACGGCCCGCCCGACCGAGAGCGAGTCGGCGGATGGCCTCACCCCTCAGCTGATCGAGTCGACCAGGCCACCGCGGATTCTGATCCAACGCATGCAGCTCGTGTCGGCAGGTCTCGGTGTCACGACGTCCGTTGCGCTCACCTGGCAGGGACAGGCCTACGTGGGGGAGTCATCGGCGGCTGCAACGCCCACGAGCGTCCACCGATCCGTGGCCACCGCCACGCTGCGGGCACTCGAAGAAGTCGTCGGCACCGCAGCGCGCTTCGAGCTCGAGCAGCTCGAGATCAACCAGCTCGGGCCAGACCGTGCGGTTGTCGTGGTGGTCGCGATGCTGACCAAACTGGGCTCAGAGCGGCTCACGGGTGTCTCGGTCGTGCGTGAGGATGTTCGGCAGGCCGTCATCCGTGCGACGTTGGACTCGTTGAACCGTCGGCTGGAGTCTCTGCTCGACATGTAGCGAGCCCGAAATTTCCTCGAGCCGCGCCAACCGTTCAGAATCAGAGTGTGAACGCACCTCATCCTGATGGCCTGGAGCACCAGCTCTCGGGGCGAACCGTGTTCGTGCGTGAAACGGTTCGGTCCGAGCAGCCTCGGCGTCCCGCGGTCATGGTGCACGGTTTGGGTGGTCAGTCGACCAACTGGACCGACTTCATGGCCGAGATGCGTGGCGAGCTGGACGCGTCCGCTCTCGACCTTCCCGGCTTCGGCTGGTCGCCTCCACCCGCCGACTCGGACTACTCGGTTGCTGCCGATGTCGAGGTCGTCACTGCGCTCATCGAGAAACGCGTTCACGAAACTGGTGAACGTGTTGACCTCTTTGGTAACTCGATGGGTGGCGCGATCAGCGTGTTCGTCGCGGCCACTCGACCGGATCTCGTCGAAACCCTCACCCTGATCTCGCCAGCTCTCCCCGACCTTCGACCGCGACGTGACACCGTCGGTGTCCCGCTGGTTGCGATTCCCGGTCTCGGACGCCAGGTCTACGCGCGCTTGCGGGGCGTGCCACCGGAGCGGCAGGTCGCCGGCATGGTTGCTCTCAACTACGGGGACGCGGCCAAGTTCACGCCAGAGCGGCGAGCCGAAGCCATTCGAGAGGTGCAGCGACGCCTCGCTCTTCCCTATGCAGGAGAAGCGTTGTCAGGCGCGGCACGGTCGCTGCTCATGTCGTTCGTGGATCCAAGTCGGCGCGGGCTCTGGGCAGCAGCTCGGCGCGTCACGTGTCCGACTCTCGTGATCTACGGCGGACGCGACCGCCTCGTCGATGCTCGACGCGCACACCGAGTGGCCCGACACTTGCGCCACGCACAGATCGTGACGCTGCCGTCGGTCGGCCACGTCGCACAGATGGAAGATCCGGCCCTGGTCGCGCGGTTCGTCCGAAGGTTGCTGGCCGCCAGGTCCGAGACATCCGAGTCGTCCGAAACGTCTCCGGCGTGATCGAACCGCCCTCCGACACCGTTCTGTCTGCGCTCGGTGCGAACGCCGTCGCATCACACCCGCTTCGAGGGATGAACGGAATGGCGTGGGTTGTGACGTTGCAGGACGGCTCTACCGGCGTGGCGACCCGAACCGACCCCGCCGTCGCCGATGTGGCGCGGGTTGCGGGTGAGCGCGATGTTGGGCCGCGGGTGATCGGTTACCGCGACGGTTGGTTGATCTCACGAGAGCTCCCGGGCGAGCACGTGGTCGGCGTCGCGTTCGGCCGCCCTGCCTTGATCGATGCGATCGTCGACCTGTTGTCTCGCTGGCACGACACCGAGATCGAGCTGAACGATGCGTCGCTGTCGGAGTCGCTCAACGCATACGTGGTCAGGGCGCACCACCATCTGAATGAACAGCAGCTGAACGCTGCTGACTGGGCGCTGAAGACTGCGGCCGAGCTCGAGGCGGCGTCGGAGCACACCGTTCCGTGCCATCTCGACGTCGGTGCCAACCTGTTCGACACCGAACACGGCTTGCGGCTGATCGACTTCGACCATGCGGCTATGGCAACTCCCGCCCAGGAGCTCGGACAGTTGATCTGGGAGGCCGAGCTGAGTCGCACCGCAGCTGAGCGCCTCGTCAGCCGGTACGGCGAGACAACCGGGCGTGACGTTGCCGCTTCGGCAACGTGGAGTGCCGTGGTCGGCGTGTCGTGGGCGGTCTGGGCCGTGTGGGCTGCTGAGGCCCGAACCGAACTGCGCTTCGCCCTCGCGGCGAGGCGCTGGTGGGAGCGCCTCAACGGGCACTGGGCCTTACCGCCTGGGTGTGCGCTGTGAGTCCACAGTGAGTCCACGTGATGGTTGTGGGTTTTTCTGTGGATGACGAAGCGATGACGCCACGCCCCGAAAACTTGCCTGAATCCGCACATGCGCGGGGGTTCTCTGATTGTCTGCGGGTAGGCGTTGAACCGCGTTGCAGCGATGTCAACGCGGTTCAACGCAACCGAGACGGCCCCCCTGCTCTGCGTCCCCCCTCGGAGCAGGGGGGTCCTCGTTGCTTCCGCTCGGACGACCCGTTTGCCTACCGGTCGAACCGGTCCAGGTTCATCACCTTGTCCCATGCAGCGACGAAGTCGTTGACGAACTTCTTACTTGCGTCGTCACTCGCGTACACCTCGGCGAGAGCACGCAGCTGAGAGTTGGACGCGAAGACCAGGTCGACGGCGGTGGCGGTCGCAGTGACCTTCCCCGTGGCACGGTCGCGGCCTTCGTACACGTTCTCTTCGGAGGCGGACGCGCTCCACTCGGTTCCCATGTCCAGCAGGTTGACGAAGAAGTCGTTCGTCAGAGTGCCGGGACGGCTGGTGAGCACGCCATGTGGGGACTTGCCGGTGTTGGCGCCGAGTGCGCGAAGGCCACCGATGAGCACGGTCATCTCTGGCGCACTCAGGGTCAGAAGGTTGGCCTTGTCCAGGAGCAGCGTCTCGGGCGGGAGCTTCTCTCCAGCGCGGAGGTAGTTGCGGAAGCCGTCCGCCCGAGGTTCGAGCACCGAGAACGACTCGATATCAGTCTGCTCCTGAGTGGCGTCGGTGCGACCCGGCATGAAGGGGACCGAAACATCCATGCCGGCGTCCTTGGCCGCGCGCTCGATCGCGGCACAGCCGCCGAGCACGATGAGGTCGGCCAGCGACACGCGCTTTCCACCGCTCTGTGCGCCGTTGAAATCGCTCTGAATGCCCTCGAGGGCCTGCAGGACCTTGGCGGTCTCGGCTGGGTCGTTGGCTTCCCAACTACGCTGCGGCTCGAGGCGCAGCCGCGCACCGTTGGCACCGCCGCGCAGATCGGTGCCACGGAAACTGGCTGCGGACGCCCACGCGGTGAACACCAACTGTGAGACGGTCAGCCCGGACTGCAGAATCTTGGACTTCAGCGAGGCCACGTCGTCGTCTGTGACGAGCTCGTGGTCGACCGCAGGAACCGGGTCCTGCCACAGTTGTGCTTCTGGTACCCACGGCCCGAGATATCGCGTCACCGGACCCATGTCACGGTGCAGCAGCTTGTACCACGCTTTCGAGAATGCATCGGCGAGCTCGTCCGGGTGCTCCATGAACCGGCGCGAGATCTTCTCGTACGTCGGGTCCATGCGAAGCGCCAAGTCGGTGGTCGCCATCATCGGGGCGTGCCGCACGTTCGGGTCGTGCGCGTCGGGCACCAGGTCGGCGCCGGCGCCGTCCTTCGGCTTCCACTGCTTGGCGCCGGCGGGGCTCTCAGTCAACTCCCACTCGAAGCCGAACAGCGTTTCGAAGAAGCTGTTGTCCCACTTGATGGGAGTCGGAGTCCAGGCACCTTCGAGACCACTGGTGATCGTGTCTTTGCCCTTGCCGGTTCCGTAGGTGTTGTGCCAGCCGAGACCGACCGCCTCGACGGGACACCCTTCGGGTTCGGGTCCCACATAGTCGGCCGACGCCGCACCATGCGTCTTGCCGAACGTGTGACCGCCTGCGATCAGCGCCACGGTCTCTTCGTCGTTCATGGCCATGCGCCGGAACGTCTCGCGAATGTCGCGCGCGGCGGCCAGCGGGTCGGG
>DASUFV010000096.1:0-9559 GCA_036274415.1 Actinomycetes bacterium | reverse complement strand
GTCACGGTCGCACCTGCGAGTACTCGTCAACCACCTGGCGGTGCTCGGCCGACACCGGAACGACAGCGATGTCGTCCAGACCGGGAAATGGCAGGAGTGGAAGGCGAACCTTGGTCTGATAGCTGACGAGGACAGTGCCGCCGGGAGTCAGACACGGCGAGGCGCTGCAGGAGATCGCCAGATCGCCCGGGCTCATCTCGATTCCGTGATCGGCAAGCGTGATGCTCGCCGCGGCCCGTGCACGTTCTTCGGCGACAGCTGTGGAGGGTGAACGGACGAACACTCGTGCCGCCTCGCGTGTCGCAGCGGAGGCTCCGAATGCAGTGCGCTGGACGTCGAAGACGGCGAGCAGCAGGTAGCACAACGGCACAGCGAGAGTGACGGCCAATACGACGAACTCGACCATTGCTGCCCCTTCGTCGTCGCGCGTCCTCCTCACTGCTCCTCCATTGCGTGCCCCGACACCACGAGCGAGTCAGATGGCCCGAGCCATCCCACGACGGGCAGGTCAACTCGCACAGTGACCACGATCGTCGGCACGCCACCCACGGATTCCTGCCCTGCCGTGACATCCGACGCCATGCCGTCAGGCAATGACTCGCGGATGAGACTTCTCGTGTGCTCTGCTCCGGCACTCGGGGTCTGGTTCGCGGCAGCTGCGAACCTCGCTCCTTCGCTCGCAGCGGAGATCAGCGTGTTGCGGATGTGCAGCGCGAGCCCGACCTGCACCAAGGCCAGCAGCAACACGACGACGAGCACCGAGACCAGGACGAACTCAACGACCGCCGAGCCGTCCTCGGCTCCGCCGTCAAGGGCCGGTGACACGACCCAACGCTGCCGTGAAGATCGACTTCAGTTGGTCGTCAGCAACGAGCCAGAGCGCCGTGACGAGACCCGCCGTCATGACGGTGATGAGCACCCACCCGGGCACATCCCCCCGGTCGTCGTCCCACTTGGCCAGCCAGCGCCTTACGTGGTGCGTCACCAATGCCATGTTTCCTCCCCTTCCGGAGCACCTACGCCCCGAGCCTCAATCCGTAGAACCCTGGGAACAGAACGAACACAACCGACAGCGGGAGGACGAGGAAGACGACCGGCACCATCATCCCGATCTCCTTTCGACCACCTGATTCGATGAGCGCTCGCCTCGCCGCCTCGCGGGCATCGCCCGCTTGCGCGACCAAGACGTCCGCCAGTGGCGTCCCGCGTTCCACCGAGACGACGACGGCATCGACAAACCGACGGAGCTCCGCTGAGTCGTTCCGGTCTGCCATCTGTTGCAGCGCTGGCAAGAGCGGCAATCCGACTCGCACGTCAGCGAGCGCACGACCAAGCTCAGCAGCAACGACGCCGGCGCCCAACCTGCTGACGCGCTCAAGCGCCCCCACGAGGCCCGAACCGGCCCCAACGGCCATCGCGAGCATTTCCACGATCGTGGGCAGCTCAGAACGCAATCGTTCTGCTCGCCGTTGGACCTGGACCGTAAGCAGTCGATCACGTGCCAACACGCCGGCAACGACCCCAAGCGCAACGATGATGAGCGATGGGATCAGCCGTGATGAGGAAAGTCCGCGGAGAAGCACCAACCCCAGGGACGCCGCGCCGCCACCCAGCCCCCAGAGCAACTGCTCGAGGCGGAAGTCATCGATGGTCGTTCCGTCACCGAGAACGTCGAGCCTGCGACGGGCGCTGCCATCCGAACCGGAGATCCATGCCAACCGTCCCGCCGCTGTGCGTGCACCTCGCCGCATCGAACGGGGAAACCACAACGTGATGGACGCCGGCTCGACGGCTGGTTGCACCCGCCAACCCGCCTGTCCGAGGTATGGGAGCACGCGATCGCGGAATGCCGGACCGGCCGGGAGCGGCACTCGATTCACCACCAACCAGATTCCTGCGGCCGCGAGCAGCCATGCCGCAAAGTAGGCAAGGGTCATCGCAGCACCCTGGTTTCAACCGGGAGGCGCCCGATCCGCATCATCAACCTGTAAGCGATCAGCGAGACACCAGCACCCGCTGCCAGCACTACGACGCCAGCTGCGGTGTTGTAGGCGGCCACAGCGGCCGGGCGGGTACCCAGCAGCACGAGCAGCACCCAAGGAGCCGCCACCGCGAGTCTTGCGGCGTTCACTGTCCAGCTCTGACGACTTTCCAGCTCACCGCGCACGCGGGAGTCGTCACGAAGGAATCGTGCGAGCGTCCGCAATAGACGGCCGAGGTCGCTTCCACCTACTTCTCGCGCGAGACGGAGCGTCTCCACGACTCGGTCGCCGACCGGGTCTGCCAACACGTCCTTCAGCCCATCCAGGCATTCGGCGAAGCGTCCGGACGCGCGGTAGTCCGCGGCAAACATGGCGAACGCGGGTCGCAACTGCTCAGGCCCGCCCTCCCCCAACTGCGCCAGTGCCTCAGGTAGCGACAGTCCGGCCCGAATCCCTGAAGCCAAGTGTTCGATCGCATCCGGCCACACCTCGCGAAGCTCTTCCTGTCGGTGGCGCTTCAGGTGACGGATCCAGGCGAGTGGCAGTCCGGACGCGATCAAACCGCACGTGATGCCGAGAACCAGCGAAGCCGAGACCGCGGTCATCGCCAGACAAGCGGTACCGCCGACTGCCCCACTTAGGGCTATCACTCGTCCAGGACCAACGTGTGGCAATCCGGCTTCGAGCAAGAGATCTCGGAGCCGCGACCTGCGCCTCCGCGGCGACCAGGCCGGCATCAGCACCCACCAGACAAGGACACCCGAACCGAGCATCCACCCGGTCGACAGCAGCAGGGGCATCAGGAAGCCTCGCCCGTCAGGATGTCTGCCACATCCAGACCACGGTCACGGAACCGATCCAGGTGGGGAGGGAAACCTGCGGCTCGGACGAGACTGCCTGCTCGCCACTCGAAGATGTGCTCAAGCTCGATGACGTCGCCCTCGACGCGGCCTGGAACGGCGGCAATCTCGCGGACGTACCGTCTGCCGCCCGGATCGCTCATCGCGTGCACCACAAGATCGACTGAGGCCGCCACGGTCGGGATGACAAACGCGCTACCCACGTTCTCACCAGCCAACAAGGGAAGCGTGCACAGCTTCGTGACCGCCTCGCGAGCGGAGTTCGCATGCACTGAACACATACCTGGGAGTCCACTGTTGAGAGCGATCAGAAGGTCGAGGCACTCTTCTTGTCGGATCTCTCCGACGATCAAACGCGACGGCCGCATGCGCAACGCCTCCTTCACGAGGCGTCGCAGCCGGATCTCACCCGTGCCCTCGAGACTTGGCTGACGGGTTTGCATAGAAACGACGTCAGGAAGCGGGACGCGCAGCTCGAAGACTTCCTCGACCGTGATGACCCTCTCGTCTGGTGGGATTGCGGCGGCCAGGCAGTTCAAGAGCGTTGTCTTCCCCGCCTGGGTGCCACCAGACACGATGATGTTGAGCCCCGCTGCGACCGCAGCATCGAGGAACCTGGCGGCCGCCATCGGAAGTGTTCCCAGCTCTACTAGCTGGTCGAGGCGCTCGGCACGCACGACGAACTTCCGGATGTTCACCGCCCAGTGCTGTCGCGTGATGTCCGGAATCACGACGTGAACCCGACTGCCGTCGGGCAACGTCGCGTCGACAAACGGCGAACTGAGGTCGACTCTTCGATTGGAGGGCTTCAGCATCCGCTCGACCAGGTCACGTACTTGCTCTGCGGTGAGGAGCGTCGATGTCAGTTCGCTCCTACCTTTGCGCGCGACAAAGACTCTTCCGGGATCGTTGATCCAAAGCTCCTCGACTTCCGGATCATCGAGGTAGTGCTGGAGCGGACCCAAACCAGCGACGGCGTCCACGACGCTACGGGCAACCTGATCACCATCGGCCAGCGGTTCTGCTGCGCTGGACAGACTGCGCTGCGCGTAGTCCGCCATCACCTCATCGACGACGACCCGCACCGAAGCGGGGTCGGTGAGCGGATCGATGCCACGAACTCGCACCCGGTTTCGCACTTCGGTCTCGACGACCGAGGCAGCATCCATGGCCTCCCCCTCACGCCCTCGCGTTGCCTCCCCGGGGCCCCGGAGCGTAGGGGGACGTTTGGAGCGTGCTCAACCGAATCCGCAAATCTGTGGACAAGATCAAGTCACAACAGACACACCAGTCACACGAGTCGCCGAGTAGGGCAAATCACCCTCGGCCTTACCGGTCGAGACCAGCGAAGTAGCGTGCAGGACTCAGTCCAACGCGCGTGCCTGTCCATCAGTCGGGTAGGTCTGCTCGAGACCGAGCGCACGCAGGATCGTTGGCATGACGTCCGGGGTGTGGAACGTCGCCGACGTGTTGTTGGCGTACGCCTGATCTGCCGACCAGAACACCATTGGCACCCGCTGCACGGATTCGGTCACACCGCCGTGGTCGCCGTAGGCCCCGTAGCTGACCTTGTCACGCAGCAGGGCGACAGCGTCCGGTCCGTTCACGTCCGCCATGGTGTTGACGATGCTCTGGGCGTTGGCCTTGAACCAGGCGCGTTCGTCAGGCGGGATGGGGTTCTTGTCAAACTGGTTGAACTTTCCGCCCTTACGCCAGTAGGTGGCGATCACACCGGGAAGCTTGTCCATCGCTTTCAGTACCTGCTTGCGCGCGGGATTGGACGCGTCCTTCAGCCACGCCTGGATCGAGGTGGACTGGTAGGAGAACGCGATGTTGCCGGTATTGATCATTGGCGACAGCGACGGTGATGGGTTGTTGTACTGCGACGGCAACGAGGTCGGGCCGTAGTACCAGTTGGTGTCGCTCGTGGTGCTGACGCCGGGCGCCGTCTTGCCGTAGTACTCCTCACCAAACGTTGCTCCATGGTCGGCGGTGAGCACGACGAGGGTGTCGTCCAGCTCTCCAAGCTCCTCGAGCTTGTCGAGCATGCGGCCGAGTTGGAGGTCTGCGTTCTCGGCGTTGAACTTCACATGCGTCTGGAAGTCCGGCGATCCCGGCACCGATTGACGGTCACTCTGCGCTCCCCACATGTGGCCGGCCTTGTCGATGCCACCCAGGGTCACGAACATGCCAGACCAGTCTTCGTTCTCCATCATGTCCATGGCAGCGTCGGCCACCCAGTTGTCGCCACCGAGGTGATCGTCGTCGAACCCTGGGACGAAGCGGTTGCCGTCCAATGGGTAGATCCACGAGGGGAACGCAACGCTGGTGCCGTACGTGTCGGCGGATTGCACGTAGTAGCGCCCGCAGAACTCGGTCAAGTACGAGGGAACGTTCCTACCCTCGGGGAACCGGTAGCGACCGCCGAGCGTGGCATTGCACTCCGCGTCGGGTGTACCGGGTGTTGGAGTGCTGGAGCTGCGACCGCTGAACCTGACGTGGATGTCAGCGTCAGAGGTGTCCCATGCGGACTCCGCCGCTGATGAGTCGACGGCGTATCCCTTTTCTCCGACCACGATGAACTTCTTGTCCGGCTGAGCCTCCTGCAGATAGTCAGCGAGTTTTGGATAGCCCTTGTTCTGGATGATGGTGCCGTACTGGTCGTACGTCAGTTCCCCGGTAATCCACATCTGGTCTTTGTTCTGGCTGAGGAGTCCCTCTCGGTCGCGGTAGGCCTCGTCGACCCATCCCATGTTCTTGGGTGACTGACCCGACATGATGACGTTGTGCGCGATGACCGTCTCAGACCCCATGTAGCCGAGATACGCCTCGTTGAAGTTCGTGCCCGCATCGCGCAGTGCACGGAAGTTCGGCATGTCGAACCGGTCCGCGTACTCCGGACGCATCTGGTCGAACAACACGATGAGCACTTTGGTCGGGGCACTGTCGTCCGGCTCGAGCGGCGGCGCGGCAGACGCGTTCCCTCCCACCAACAGACCGGCGGCCAGAGCGGAACTAGCAGCGAGGGTTACCAGAGAAGTGATTCGCACGTGTGTCATCGCCGTGCCTCTCGTGTGGTTGGTCCGGAGTCTTCACCTGCGCTTTCAGCCAAACAAGAGGCACCTCAAGTCGCGAATAGTGATTCCCTAGAACGACAGAAGATCAAGTCACAGCTGTCGCACGAGACTCTTGTCGCACCGCCTGCACCGACAAAGAAGATCGATTCAGAAGGGCGGTTCCTCGTCGTCAGCGATTCGGCTTGGTGTCCTGTCGCGTTCAGTCGACGCCTCGGCAGTTAGGGGCTCCAGGTAGACGTCGCGGTCCGGACACCACTGCCGCACCGGGCACCACGCGCAGTGAGCGCCGGGCCGCGTCCTCCAGGTGTGGTCGTAGTGCCAGCTGGCCGCCGAGCTTCGCAGCCGCGCTTCTGCATTCGAGATCGCGCTCGCATCGTCTGTCGCCCACGTCCAGACCTGAGCGCCACTCGGAGTCAAGTACTCGAGCCTGACCTCAGCACGCCTGTATCCCAACGATGTCGCCAAGCCCTTGTCGAGCATGTTGAGCATCACGGGAACCTGCAGCGTGCTGCTGAACGCGTCCTGGGGAGACTCGGGTGTGCCGTGCATGGACGACTTCACCTCGGTGAGGACGAGGGTGTCGCCTCGGGCGGTCGTCAGATCCGGCTTGCACGCGACGACTACATCAGCGGTTTCGTCGAACACGTGAAACACACGTTCACTGTCGACCAAGGTTTGGTTGGTTTCGCCGAGCACGCAGACGTCGAGATGTGACAGCAGCACCGGAAACGCGAGCGCGTACTCGTCGCGCGTCATCAGATCTTCAGCGAGCCCCATCCCCTCGTCCGGGTTTGGAAGGTCGTCGGAGGTGCATGCCACACCTCGACCGTGGGCGGCGTGCAACCACTCGTGCACACGGATGCCGCGCACCTGGGCGTCCCCGGTGTCGTCCGCCCTGGGCAGGTGCAGCTCATGGCTGAGCAGCCAACGTGCCGGGCACTGCGCGTAGGTCTCGAGGGCGGACGGCGACACCGATCTCGTCTGGTGGCCTGGTCGATCGTGTCCCAGGACGCCGGGCGCGTGCGGCAGTGCATCGCACACACCCGCGACCTTGCAGCTGCCGCACTGATGGCCGGGACGCGCATCGGTGCCCGTTGGGATGATCTGAAGCTTCGGACGCACGGCGTCCAACATCGAGCGTGCGGTGTCCCAGTTCCCGTCGAAGGCGACGTGCACCGACCCATCCGCCAAACCAACCTCGATGACCCTGACGCGGGTTGGCGGCGGAGTTGTCGGGTACGTCGCCGCCACCCATGCAGCGGCGCGCACCCATGCCTCGTCGTCCTCGTTCTGTTCCGTCCGGGCGCTGCCGAGGCGGAAGCGGCGCACTTCCAAAATCCCGTCGTTGGTGGCATAGAGCGGAGCCCAGACCGTGAGCCTGCGCTCGGGCGGGCCGATCTCGGGGTTGACCGCCACGAGCTCGAGAGGTCCGAGCTCGTCCTCGATCGCGGTATGCGCGTCGATCGCGTTGCGGATCGCCTGGTCGAGATAGGGCCGGACGATTCGCGACGGTGAGCGGTTGTCGATCTCAGCCCTGATCCAGGCCTCCAATCCCTGGTAGTCCTCCATGGGGGCCTGGCGGGACGCCGCCACGACGACGTCGACGACGTCCCGTAAAGGAAACGGCGTGGCGTGCTTGTCCGGAGGAAAACGTCGCTGCCAGTCGCGCGCCTTCGCGTAGGGACGGACCTTGGCGGCCAGGTACCGGTCGCATGGCTCGCGGGAAGCAAGGTCGGTGGCGGACACCCGCACGACCGAGGGTTCACCCTCCAAGTCGCTCTCGGGGTTCCAGGTCACGCGTGCACGCTACCTGTGAGACCGCGGCGACTCTGAGTGATCAGAGTGGCCCGGCGGGGTGAAGTCACATAGACCATCGGGTCAATCACCCACCTTGTGTCGCGGGCGCATCCATCGACTTTGTACCGTGAAGCGTCTCGGGGGAAATCCATGTCGCGTGTATCGAAGGGTTTCCCAGTGTCGCGAAGCACAAGCACGTCCCCCGTCCGCCGAGCCATAGCCGTCGCAGCCGCTGGCGCGAGCGCGCTCGGGTTGATGATCGCTACGGCTCCCGCAGCCAACGCCAGCCCCGCAAGCGTGACCGACGACACTGCCGGAGTCCGCGGGGTCGTCTACACGACACTGCAGTACGGCGACCGGATCTACATCGGTGGTGAGTTCGACTTCGCCGGACGTTGGAGCGGCGCAGGACAGGTCGTCGACGCAGACGGAGGCCGCGTCCTGTCACCTGCCCTGCGAATCGTCGGTCAGGTGAACGCAGCCGTCCCGGACGGGCAGGGCGGCTGGTTCATCGGTGGATCCTTTACGCAGGTGCTCGGACGCCAGCGCGCCGGTCTGGCGAGGATCACCAAGGCTGGAAAACTCAGCACGTTCCGCGCCGACGTCACCGGCTCGGTCAACGCACTGGCGTTCAAGAGCGGTGTGCTCTACGTCGGCGGAAACTTCTCTGCCGTTGGAGGCAGCAACCGCGCGAACCTGGCATCGATCACCGCAGGCACCTCGGCAGTGACGACGTGGAACCCGGGCACCAACGGTCCGGTACGAGCGCTCGACCTCGCGGCAGGCGGCACGACGCTCTACGTCGGCGGGTCGTTCTCGCAGGTGGGTGCCACCTCACGAGGCGGGGCCGCCGAAGTGTCGCTCTCTACCGGCCAAATCTCGGCGTGGAATCCCAACGTGACCGGCACGGTGAACGCCATCGACAGCGATGCCTCGAACGTCTACCTCGGCGGTGACTTCACAGGCGCAGGGGGTGCTTCCCGCGTCGACCTTGCGGCGGTGTCTCCCTCGACGGGCCTTGCCACCTCGTGGGCGCCGACGACCGATGGCGTCGTGAACGCCCTCACACTGCGCTCTGGTGACACCCGAGTCTTCGTGGGTGGAAGCTTCGGCAACGCTGGCGGGCAGTCACGTCAGAACCTCGCGGCCATAGCGGCAGATGGCAGTGCCGACGCGTGGACGGCGAACACTGACGGCGAGGTGTTCGACCTCGACACCAACCCCGCGGGCGACGTGGTTGCGAGCGGAGCCTTCACATCGGTGGACGGCACCCAGCGTCTGCGCGGCGCTTCCCTGTCGAGCACCGGTGATGTGCTGGCCTGGGACCCAGGCACCGATGCCACCATTCGCGCCGCATCGGTTTCGACGTTCCAAGGGATCAGCCGCACGTTGATTGGCGGCAACTTCGAGTACGTGAACGGCGCTCCGCGCAAGAACATTGCTGCGCTCGACGTCGCAACGGGCGATGTGGTTCGCAACTTCGTGGCGGACACCGACGCCATCGTGAAGGCCCTGGCGATGTCGGCCAACGGCACTCAGCTGTTCGTCGGGGGCGGCTTCCAGAACGTCAACGGTTCATTCCGCTCCCGGCTGGCCAGCCTGAACCCGGCTACCGGCGCGTTGAACAACTGGTCCGCGAACGCTGCGGGCCCCGTCAACGCGCTCGCCGTGAATGGCGACTCCCTGTACGTCGGCGGAAACTTCTCGACCATCGCGGGTGAGCAGATCGGGCGCCTGGCGCGCGTGAGCTCGGCCACCAGCGAGGTCGACACCACGTTCAACCCTGCGCCGGGCGGGAACGTCCGCGCCCTCGAGGTCACTTCCGACGGTTCCAAGATCTTCG
>DASUFV010000095.1:0-30082 GCA_036274415.1 Actinomycetes bacterium | reverse complement strand
AGCGACACTCGCGTTGACCGGCCAAGTCTTGGAGGCAAATGCGGCCCAATGGACGCCGGTAGGCAACTGGAAACTCAACGAGCCCCCCGAGGCAACCACGGCGATCGACAGCAGCGGAATGGGGCTGGACGCCACCATCGGCTCTGACGTCAACACCGGCTTGACCTTCAAGAACCGCACGTACGTGAACTTCCCGTCCACTGGCGCCTGGGGTCCGCCCAACCACGAACGACTGATCCTGCTTCCGGACAACCCGCTGCTCGATCCCGAGGACGGTATCTACCGCATTGTGATCGCGTTTCGGACCCGATCAGGAGGCGTCAACGTCGTTCAGAAGGGGCAGTCCGGAACAGTCGGTGGCTATTGGAAGATCGAGACGCACCTCGGACGCGCATCGTGCTTCTTCCGCGGAGGTGACGGGCAGCAGTCGGGTGTGAGCACAGGCAAGCAGGTCGCCGATGGCCTCTGGCACAAGATGGTGTGCACCCGATATCCAGATCACGTGGTCATGGAACTGGACGGCAAGGTCACCGATACCCGATGGGCCCCGTCCGGGACTGTGTCGAACATCAAGCCACTCAGCATCGGCGGCAAGGCCGAGTGTGGCGGGTCAGTCGGATGCGACTACTTCATCGGTGACATCGACTACATCCGCATCAAGCGGATGTAACGACGCTCAGGCCATAGTTGCGATCAGCACGGCCTTGATCGTGTGCATGCGGTTCTCCGCCTGGTCGAACGCGACGTTCGCCGGCGAGCGGAAGACCTCGTCGCTCACCTCGAGACCGCCCGTGACGCCGGTGAGCTCGGCAATGTCACGACCGACACCCGTGTTCTCGTCGTGATAGGCGGGGAGGCAGTGCATGAACTTGGCGTCGGCGTTGCCGGTGAGCTGCATCGCCGCGGTGTTCACCTGGTAGGGCATCAGGGTCTTCACCCTGTGCTCCCACACCTCGCGCGGCTCCCCCATCGAGACCCACACATCGGTGTGCACGAACTCGACGCCAGCAAGCCCTTCGGCCGGGTCCTCCGTCATCGTGATCTTGCCGCCGCTCTGCTCAGCCCTAGCCGCAGCAGCGTCCCGCAGCTCGGCGTCCGGCCACAGCTCCGTGGGCGCACAAATGCGGACGTCGGAGCCCATGACCGCCCCCATGGCGAGCAGCGACCGACCCATGTTGAAGCGCCCATCACCCATGAAGCAGTAGGACATGTCTGAGGGCGCCTTGTTCGAGTGCTCGTACATCGTGAGGAAGTCCGCGAGCATCTGGGTCGGGTGCCACTCATCGGTCAATCCGTTGAACACCGGCACGTCGCTGTACTCGGCAAGCTCCTCGACCGTCGCCTGCTCCTTGCCGCGAAACTCGATGCCGTCGAACATGCGGCAGAGCACCCGAGCCGTGTCAGCCGCAGACTCCTTGTGGCCGATCTGTGAGGACGTCGGGTCGAGATACGTCGTGTTCGCACCCTGATCGAACGCCGCCACCTCGAAGGCGCATCGCGTACGCGTCGACGTCTTCTCGAAGATGAGCGCAATGCTCTTGCCACGGAGTGCCTGCTGCTCGGTACCCGACTTCTTCGCGGCCTTCACGTCGCGAGAGAGGTCGAGGAGGTACTGCATCTCGTCCCGGGTGAAGTCGAACTCTTTGAGAAAGTCCCGGTTCTTCAGGTCGACCGACTCGGACAACTACGACCGCCAAACTGGAGCGACGTTCTTGCGATACCCGCGGCCGAAGATGCCGCTGATCACCGCGAGCACCGGAGGCGGGACGTTTCCCGTCACCACGGTCTTCTCCTCCTCGGAGGCGCCGTCCATGATCCAGGCGAAGAAGCGGCCACCGCGAGCCGGACTGACCTTGGAGAACTCCTTGCCCATGGCCTTGATCTCTTCGGTGTCCTGCTTGCTGAGGTAGACCGGTTCCAACTCGGCCTCTTCATGCTCGAGGTGCGCGAACATCACCGTCTTCAGCTCCTGCATTGCGGCCTTCGCGCTTTGCGCGTCCTCTGCGGACGCCGTCGTGGCCAGCGAACCCATCGCACTTCGCGCCTTCGCCAAGGCCAGCGCCATGTCATCGTGCTCGGCGTCCATCGTCGCCAGCAGCTCGTCGCTCACGCCCACCGCCCGCAGATGCGGCCACGCGATCTCGTGCTCGCCCGTGTGGTGGTACGTGAGCTGGTCGTCGAAGTTCTCCCACGCCTTCGCGAGTTGCGCAGCCCGCGTCCGGTTGCTGGCAGGGAAACGGTCGAGCGCATCGATGAAGCGGTTGACGTCCCGGCGGAACGCACCGTGGATCACCTTGTTCATGCTCATCTGTGGCATGGACCGACCCTATCTCCGGCTAGTTGAGCGCCTTGAACACGTCGTAGACCATGAACGCGGGCCAGATGATCCCCTGGATGATGGCCCAGACGTACTCCCAGAATCGGTCGGCTTCCTGCCAGAAGTACACCCACGCACCGAGAATGCCGAGGCCGTAGATCGCCCCACCGCCTGCTGCTCCTGTGCTGCTTCCCCTCGCCATCGTGGCCTCCTCCGGCTGCTTCACGTCCCAACCGGGTGCGACCCTATCCGCCCACGCGCGCGATCTGCGCGTTCCGCTTGTCACCGAACAGATCTCAGACGAAACTGGCGCCAACCAGCGAGGAGTGCGCATGACCCAGACGACATCGAGGGTGTCTGCCGTCGAGATCGCCCTGGCCGATCGGTATCTGTCTGTCACCGGTGACGGCAAGGAGTCGCGCTTCCACTACGTGTGGCTGCGGGACAACTGCTGGTGCGACGAATGCCGTGTCCCTCAGTCTGGTGAGCGCCGGCTTTTCACCGCGTCGATCCCCATGGACATCTCCCCGACATGGGCGGGCTTGACAGGGGCCGGTGACGCCCTGGAGGTGCACTGGAACGACGGGCACACTTCGACGTATAGCTTGCCGTGGCTCGACGAGAGCGACTACGACAACCACAGCGACGAGCTCGAGTATCCGTTGACGCTCTGGACGTCGGAGCTTCCCGGCATTCCCCGCTTCGAGCACGCAGGCGTGGTCGGTGACCCGCACGTGCAGATGGCCTACCTAGAAGCCGTCCGCGAGTACGGCGCGGCTTTGGTCTACAACACCCCCAGCGAAGACCTCGAGGTTGCCCGCTTCGCCGAGGCGATCGGCCACGTGAGAGAGACCGCCTTCGAGCGCGTGCACAACGTCAGGCATGACCCGCAGGGCTACAACGTCGCCCACACCGCGCTGGAGCTCAAACCGCACAGCGATCTACCGAGCTATCACTGGCCGCCCAGCATCCAGCTGCTGCACTTCCTCGTCAACGAGTCGACCGGAGGCGAGAGCACTCTCGTGGACGGGTGGCGAGTCCTCGCCGACCTGCGGGCGGAGAATCCCGAGGCATTCGACACCTTGTGCCGGGTTCCAGTGACCTTCCAGCTGTTCAGCGACGACGAGGACACCAAGGCGACAGCGCCGATCGTGCAGCTCGACACCTACGGACGCGTCCGCACCTTCCGCTTCTCCAACCAGCTGGCGCTCCCGCTCAGTGCATCCTTCGATGACGTTGGCGCGTTCTACGACGCGTACCGCCACCTGGGACGCATGCTCGACAACCCGCACTACAAGCTGGTCTTCAAGACTGAGACCGGAGACCTGCTGACCGTCCATGGGCATCGCGTGCTTCATGGACGCCTCGCCTTCGACCCACAGAGCGGGGCGCGACACCTCCAAGACGTTTACATGGAGTACGACGACCTCATGGCACGATTGAACGTCCTGAGTGGCAAACACAAGCCCCACCCCTCGGACGGAAGGAAGCCGGCGTGACCGTCGAAACCCGCACAGTGTCGTTCACCGCGATGAAGGACGGGACGCGCGAGGACTACGCCCTGCTCGACGAGATCGAGCAAGCACAGATGAGCGACTTTGCCGACCGCGTACTCGGCTGGCTGAACACGATGCACGACTCCGCCGGTTACCAGATCTCGCGGCTGGAGCACTCCCTGCAGGCAGCCACCAGAGCGCATCGTGCAGGTGAGGACGACGAGACCGTGGTGTGCGTTCTGCTGCACGACATCGGTGACTACTTGGCCCCGGCCAACCACTCGGAGGTCGCAGCAGCGGTATTGCGCCCCTACGTCAGCGAGAAGAACTACTGGATCGTGAAGCACCACGGCCTGTTCCAGGGGTTCTACTACTTCGAGTTCACCGGCGGAGACCCCAACGCACGCGACCGCTACAAGGACCACCCCTACTACCAAGCGACGGTCGACTTCTGCGAGTACTACGACCAGAACTCCTTCGACCCGGCATACGGCTGGGAGCCGCTGGAGTTCTTCGAGCCGATGGTGCGCCGCGTCCTGGCGAAGCCGGTGACGTTCGAGACTCCGTAGGTCTCGCTAGGTCACAGCGTCAGCCGCCGTCCCACGCCGGCCCAAGCTGCGTGAGCCGGACGCTGTTGCCCGAAGGGTCACGGAATCCGCAGTCGACGCCATAGGGCTGCTGCTGCGGCTTCTCGGTGAACTCGACTCCGCGCGAGGAGAGAGTCTCGTAAGTCTTCATGACGTCGTCGGTGGTGAGGAAGACAGTTCCCGCGAAACCTTTGGCCATGAGCGCGGCCACCTGGTCGTGGGTCGCGTCGTCCATCACGGGCGGCCCGGGTATCGCCATCAGAACGATCGCGATGTCCTCTTGGTCGGGCGGGCTGACGGTGAGCCAGCGAAAATTGCCCATCTCAGGCACGGTGACGTCCTGCCGCACCTCAAAACCAACCTTGCCGGACCAGAACGCCAGGGCCTCGTCCTGGTCGTGCACCCACAACTGGGCGGTGCTGATGCGAATCACGATTCCTCCACGGTCGGGTGGTCGTTGGGTTCGTTCTCTCGTGCTGACGACGGTAATCAGGCCGACCGGGTCGCGTCTTCTTCGATCGTGCTGTCTACCGGACGCCCATAGGCCTTCAGGACGCAGAGCGGGATCATCGCCAGGCTCTTGGCAGACGGGAACGACGTGCGGTACTCGGTCGGCGTCATGCCGTAGCGCTTCGTGAAGCTCGTGGTGAACGACCCGACGCTCGTCAGGCCCACCTTCATACAGATGTCGGCCACCGTGTAGTCGGTGCCACGCAGTAGCGCGGCAGCTCTTTCCAACCTGCGCGTGAGCAGATACGAGTAGGGAGTCTCACCAAAGACTCGGCGGAACTCACGGGTGAAGTGGGCCCGCGAGAGTGATGCCGCTGCCGCCAGGTCATCGATGGTCAACGGCTCGGCGTACCTAGCATCGGCAAGATCACGCGCACGAACCAGGTACCGCTCGGCCGGCAGCTGGGTCCCAGGGGAACGCACGACTTCAGGGTATGTCAGCGGCCTCCGCACCGCCGCCCGCCTTCAGTGGCAGGCGATTCCCGACCCCGCGTCAATGAAGTTGCTGCTAGCGCCCAGCGTGGAGCGGAAGCGGTAGTCATAGCTGGTCTCGTGCAGGGTGAGTTCGAGGACGCCGAACTCCGATGACTGACCGGTAGCGAACGTCGCGGGGCGGGTCTTGGGGCCACCCAGCGAGTTAAGGTTTCGCCCTCCGGCACCAGAGACGAACTGAACGATCCCGCGCTCAGGGTCGAAGTTGAGGTCGGCATCCATCGGCAGCCAGCGGCTGTAGTTGTGGTTGTGACCACTCAGCACGACGTCAGCCCCTGCGTCGTAGAGGAGATTCCAGAACGGCGCGGTCTTGAGGTACTCGTAGTCCTCAGTCCAATCTGCCTTCTGGTATTTCAGCCAGTCGAATCGTGGGTGATGCCAGTAGGCGAGGGTGCACGTGCTGTCGTTGGCAGCGAGGTCTTGGTGCAGCCATTCGTACTGGGGATCTCCGGGTTCGCACCCAGTGGCGGCCGGGCAAACCGCCGAGTTGAGGGCAATGATGTGCCAGGCGCCCAAGTCGTACGAGTAGTAGCCACCGGGCCCGTGTGCCCGCGCGCCGAAGTAGCGGAAGTATCCCCGAGCGTTCGGCGTTCCGTACTCGTGGTTACCTGGCACGGGCTTGGTGATCCGCTTCAGGTCCCCAAAGTAGACGTCATAGTTCTCTCGGAAATTCTTCAGCTCCCCGTTCTCGTACTGGATGTCGCCCAGTGCAAGGAAGCGGTCGTAGTTACCGCGCGCAATCAACGCCGCCACGTCGTCGTACTGACACACCTTGCGGTTGTTTCCAGGCGGGTTCTTGCAGGCAATGTCACCGACCGCCGCAATGACCGGATCCGATGCGGTCGCCCGCACGTCGGCACTCGATGACGCCGCCGTCGGCATGAGCCCGAGTAGAAACAGGAGCAGGCTCCCAACCACACCAGACGTCACAATGATCCGCTTCATTCGGGCATCGCTCCTTCGACCTGTCCCTCTTGCGTGATCTTGTCATTCAGCGACGATCGACGCACCGACTTTGGGCAATCGGGTCGCCGGCACCACCTCAGTGGGATTGCTTGCTCTCGGGGTCAGAAGCTGTTCCGACCGACATCAGGCGGCGGAGGCGCTCTTCTCGGGCCCGGTAACGCGGGCCGAACCGCTTCTCGGCGCGGCTCATCTTCGGGGCGGAGTAGAACCGCTTGGCCCAGTAGGACGTCGGCTTGGCGAGCCGAAGGGAACCGACGAACGAGAGAAGCGGTATCGGCAGGCCGAGGAGTCCGGTCACGATCTTGCCCTTGAGCAGGGTGATGATCGTGTACGTGAAGTGGATGACGATGGCGATCGAGGCCGCCGCCCAACTCTGGGCGTCCAGCTCGGACTTCTCAACGCCGATCGGCGACGTGCTCATGAGCAGTGCGACACCTACCACCAGAGCGACCATCACCGCATCGATCGACTTCTTCCCCTCCTCCGTCCAGTAGACGTCCTTGACATAGAGCCACAGTGCGAACTCGTCGAGCGCGAGGGCCGCACCCACGCCGAAGAGAAACGCCAGCACCTCCAACCAGGGACTCTCCGGCCGGAACCGGAACTCCAGCAGCCCGACCAGCAGGACGAGCAGGATGCCCCACACCTGGTGGTGGATGTGGACGCCGCCGATGTAGACGTCCTTCATCGGCCCGGACGCCGCCCCGCTCGTTCCCCGCGCTCGAATCCGCCGGGTGATCCAACGGGTGACGGCGTAGCTGACGACGAACCCGATGACCAGGAACAATGCCGCCGATCGGCCTGCGTCGGCGATGTGCTCCTGGTACCAAGCGCTCACGTTCTGACCCTAGAGGCCACCAGCGGCGCTGTTCTAAAATCGATCGCCATGAAACCGCAAGAACTGCTCTCCGAACCCATGGTGCTGACCGACGCTGGAGTCGAGACCGTTCTCGTGTTCCAGAAGGGCGTCGACCTCCCCGCCTTTGCCGCGTTTCCCTTGGTCGAACAGGACGAGGGACGCGCCCACCTCACGTCCTACACGCAGGACTTCGTCGAGCTGGCCGACCGCCACGATGCGAGCTTGATCCTCGAGACCCCCACGTGGCGCGCCAATCCCGACTGGGGTGCTGAACTCGGGTACACGCGGGACGACTTGCGCCGTGTCACGCATGAGTCGGTGAAAATGACACAAGATGCTCGAGACGCGCGCACTAGCAGCGCGACGACGTTGATCAGCGGCGCAATCGGACCGAGGGGGGACGGCTACGTACCCGGCAAGACCATGAGCGCCCAGGAAGCCGCTGACTTCCACAGCCAGCAGATCGGCGACTTCGTCGACGCTGGCGTCGATCTCGTCACGTCATTCACGTTCACGTACCCCGAGGAGGGCATCGGCGTCGCCACCGCTGCCGCCGAGCGCGGTGTGCCAGCAGTCATCGGTTTCACGGTCGAGACCGACGGACAACTCCCCAACGGCGTTTCCCTCGGCGAAGCGATCGCAGCCGTTGATGAGGCCGCCGGATCGTCTGTCGCCTGGTACATGATCAACTGCGCGCATCCTGACCACATCACGGCCGGGCTACCCACCAGTGACGAGCCGTGGATGGCACGCATCGGCGCACTCCGCGCCAACGCATCACGTCAGAGCCACGCCGAACTGGACGAGGCAGAGGTGCTCGACGACGGCAACCCCACCGAACTCGGCAGCCAGTACGTCGAGCTGCGCCATCGCTTTCCGAACCTGCGCGTGGTCGGCGGTTGCTGCGGCACCGACATCCGACACGTCGAGGCCGTTGCCGAGGCGTGGACGCTGTAGGAGTTAGAACCAGGCTTTTCGCTCGACCATGTAGATCTGGTAGAACTCGGCGTCCGACTTCGTCAGGTAGATGATCCCCTCGATCAGTCCGATGATCGAGCCGAGCCCGCACGTGAAGACCGTGATGACGATGCGGATGATCCCGCCGGAAACGTCACCGAGAATGAAGCGGTGGACTCCGAACCCACCAAGCAGGATTCCCAGGACGCCGCAGAGAATCTTCTTGCTGTTCACATCCGGCGGCATGGGCTGGCCCATCGGCTGCTCATAACTCATGGCGACCCCTCGCGTCGTTCTAATGTCGAGCCCAACCTAGTCCCACCGCCGGCTGCTTTGTGCGAACCACACCAGTCCCGGGGGGCCGCCCGCCTACATTGGTGGAATGACCGAGTCTGTAGCCGTCCCACAGGGGTCGGCTCAACTCGCGCCATTCGTCCCTCGCCTGGTGGTCGACTGGCTGAGGCACTCTCCTGACCTCACGTATCGCGAGGTCGAAGGGACGTTGGCCTTTCTGGACATCTCCGGCTTCACGCGTCTGACCGAGCGGCTCGCACGGCGGGGCAAGGAAGGCGCGGAGGAGATGAGCGATCTGCTCAACGCCACCTTCTCGACGCTGCTCGATGTCGGGTACCAGGACGGTGCGGGCCTCGTGAAGTGGGGTGGCGACGCTGTCCTGCTGCTGTTCGACGGGCCGGGCCATGCCAGCCGGGCCGCGCGCGCGGCCTTCCGTATGCGCGCCACTCTGCGCGAGGTCGGACGCCTCCAGACCTCCGCTGGGTCCGTCGTCCTCCGCATGTCCGCCGGCATACACACCGGCCGGTTCCACTTCTTCTTGGTGGGCGACCCCGACCATCATCGAGAGCTACTCATCGCTGGGCCGGCCGCATCGTTGACCGCCGAGATGGAGTCAGAAGCAAAGGCTGGTGAGATCGCCGTCAGCTCCGCGACCGCCGCGCTCCTCGACCCACGGTGCAGCGGAGCCGTTCGTGGTGACGCGACACTCCTGCGGGCCGAGCCAGACATCGAGACGGTCGGCATTCCACCCGCCAAGAGCGTCGAAGGACTCGACCTCAGCCTCGTGATCCCACGCGGACTGCGCGACCACCTGCTGGATCAACACAGCGACGCAGAGCATCGCACGATCAGCGTCGGCTTCGTCGAGTTCTCCGGAACGGACGCCGTCCTTCGAGACGATGGGCCATCAGCGTTGGCCGAGGCCCTTGATGACGTCGTCATCAACGTCCAGCACGCCACGGACAGGTATGGGGTGACGTTCTTCGAGTCCGACATCAGCCAGGACGGCGGCAAGATCATGCTCACCGCAGGAGCCCCGGTCAGCCATGGTCACGACGACGACCGGATGATGCGCGTCGCACGTCAGGTCATCGAGTCAGCCGGGCGCCTACCCCTGCGCATCGGGATCAACAGAGGTTCCGTGTTCTCCGGTGACTTCGGGCCACCGTTCCGGCGCACGTACTCGGTCAAGGGAGACGCGATCAACCTTGCCGCTCGAGTCATGACAAAGGCTGACTCCGGACAAGTCTTGGCAACCAAAGCCGTGGCCGAACGAGCGCTGGCGCCATTCACGCTCACTGAAATCCCGCCCTTCATGGTCAAGGGGAAGCTTCGCCCGATCGAGGCGCTCATCGTCGGCTCCCCTGGCAGCGCCGGCGGCACGGCCGCCGCGCCTTCGGAACTGCGCTCGAGGGGGTCGGAGATCGCGACGCTGCGGGACGCGGTGTCCCGCGCTGTCGCTGGGTCGGGTTCGGTGACGCTGATCGAAGGTCAACGAGGCAGCGGTAGAAGCCGCCTGCTTGCTGAGCTTCCCGTTCTCGCGGCACCGCTGCCTTTGCTCACGACCACCTGCCAGCAGTACGACGTCGCCGTTCCGTACCTCGCCATCCGACGACTGCTCCTCCAAGCCATGGACCTACCTGCGGACGCCGATGACACGCTCGTCATCGAACGGCTCAACGCCCGCGCAGCCGGCCACCCGGACCTCAGACCCTGGCTACCGCTCATCGGTGTCGTCCTCGGTGTGGAACTGCCGCCGACCCCTGAGTCCAGCGGGCTCGACGAGGACTTCCGCAAGCCTCGCATGGAGGCCGCAACCATCCAGCTTCTCGAACAGCTGCAACCTGAGCCAGCGGTCTTCGTCGTTGACGACGTCCACAACATCGACCAGGCATCGCACGACTTGCTCTCCGGCATCCTCGACGTGTCGAAGCGGCATCCGTGGGCGATCTTCCTGACCGTTCGCTCCGGCACCGACCACCAGTGGGCTGAGGCCAGCACCACGGTGATTCAACTGAGCCCGCTGTCGTCGCAGGCCGCGATGGAACTGGTTGCCGCGGAAACCGAGGAACACCCGTTGCCACCCACGACTATCGAGATGATCGTCGAGCGGTCGGCGGGTAACCCGCTGTTCCTGCAAGGTCTGCTGAACCTCGCCAAATCGGGTGGAGACCTTGACGGCTTGCCCGAGTCCGTCGAAGACCTGGTCACGGCCGAGATCGACCGGCTGTCGCCTTCGAATCGGCGCATCCTGCGCTACGCGGCGGTGCTCGGGACGTCGGTCGACGAGGATCTACTCGCGCGCATGCTGGGGAATCATTGGGTGTCGGCGCGTTCTTCCCAGTTCGCGCCGCTGCGCGACTTCCTGACGCCGGCCGGCCCAGGGACGTTGCAGTTCACGAACTCCCTCATCCGCGATGTGGCGTACGAAGGGCTACCGTTTCGCCGCCGTCGCGATCTGCATCAGCAGGCCGGCTCCGCTCTCCTGGACCGTCTGCAGGTAACCGAGGGAGCGGTTTCGGACGAAGCTGAGCGACTGGCGTGGCACTTCCACCTCGCCGACCGGGCGAGCGAGACCTGGCAATACGCGCGAATGGCCGCGGACCAGGCGCTCGCTCAGTTCGCGCAGACCGAGGCTGCGAGGTTCCTCAGGTGGAGCGCGCAGGCCGGGCTGCGTCTCGACGTCCCGCGTTCGGACCTCGCAGAAGTGCTCGAGACTCTCGGCGACACCCAGTTCACCCTGGGCCTCAGCTCGGACGCGCGCCGTTCATACCAACAGGCCGCGCGCGCGGCCGCCGACGACCCCGTCCGGGCTGCCAACGTGCAGCTCAAGCTGGGCCGTCTCGACCAGCGCATCGGTCAGCTCTCCCAGTCGCTGCGGCGGCTCACGCGAGGAATTAGCCTCGTCGCCGACATCCAGGATCCGCGCGCCCGCGCAATCCATGCCGAGCTGGCCACGAGGTATGCCATCGGCCGGTTCCAGCAAGGCCGCTTCCAAGACGCCAAGAAGTGGGGCGACAACGCCATCGACATCGCCGAGCAATCCGGTGACCTGCTGGTGCTGGCGAACGCACACAACGCGCTCGAGGCGATCACGCTGTGGTCCGGGATACCCAGCGACATAGAACACGGGCGGGTTGCCCTCGGACTGTACGAAGAGCTCAACGACGTCCCCGGCCAAGGCCACAGCCTCAACAACCTTGCGATCCGAGCCATCTTCGAAGGTCGCTGGGACGAAACGCAGCCGCTGCTCTCCCGCGCTGCAGCGCTTTTCGAGCAGATCGGCGACGTGTCAAGCCTTGCGGCCGCGCTCTACAACCAGGCCGACGTTCTCGTTCGACAGGGTCGCAGCGCGGACGCCGAACCGTTGCTCACGCGAGCCTTGCGCATTGCCCGCGGCGTCGACGACGACGAGACCGTGGCACTGGTTCTGCGCGATTGGGGCAAGGCGTCAGCGCGCGCCGGCGACTTCGAGCGTTCGGAGGCGCAGCTCGCGGAGGCGATCGTCATGCTGGAGCAGCTCGGCGAGCCACAGGAGCTGCTCGACGCTGAGGCGGCTCGGGCGGAGTGTGCCCTGCTCAAGGGAGATCCGGTCGACGCTCTGCACCTCACCGAGGGCGCGCTCAAGCGAGGTGCGGACAACGCATCGGTGCTTCCAACACTGCACCGCGTGCAAGGTTTTGCGCTCCTGGCACTCGACGACAACGTCGCAGCCAAGGCCGCCTTCGAGGCAGGGCTGGAGCTGCAGGAACCAGCGGCCCGTCACGAGCAGGCCTTTCTGACCGTGGGACGCGCTGAGGTCGCTACCCGACTGAATGAACCCGAAGCCACCGCGCTCTACGAGCAGGGTGTCGCCATGCTGCACACTCTCGGCGTCATTACGCCGCCATTCCCCGCCGGTCTCGTGCGCCTCTGACTCGCCGCTGACTCGGCTCTACTTCGACGACGAAAAGCGTGCGGCGTCCTTACCTGAACGTGGCCTTGGCGTCGTCGAGGAAGAGCAGGTACGCCACGAGGTCACCGGCGTTGTCACGGTTGTTCTGCCGGTAGTCCTGACAGAACGACTGGTTCGGGCCGATCTGACCTTTACGCGGACACGGCGGTGCTTCTTCGAACTGGGTCGGAGCCCAGCCGGTCTCTTGGAACAGCAGCGGGAAGCCGTTGGTCCCTGCACCACCGCACAATGTCTTGTCGCAACGCAGCTGGATGATCGCGGGGTTCTTGCGGGTGTAGAGGGCTCGGTTCCCGTCGGTGAGATCCGCGCGGCCGTCGAAGAGCAGCGCTTCATTCACAGGACCTCGGCGGCACGGTGTGAACGGATCGCACTCGCCCTGGGCGACCGTCACGTTGCCGACGGCACCGTTGTTCAAGATCAGGCGGGAGCACACCGGGACTGCGGGCGTGGCGTCCTGGCAGTCGCCCAGTGCCACCGTGAGCGCCTGCCCCGGTGTTCCCGACTTCACCGTGGCAAAGAGGTTGATGTCGATCAATCGGGAGCCGTCGATCAAGGCACTGGACTCCGCGTGCAGTGTGATGCTGTTCCCGTATCCGTCGTACACCGCGCCGACGGCAGTGGCGGTGCTCGTGCCGTCGAAGGTCGCCGCTGGTGCTGTCAGCGTTCCGAGAGCCGGCCCAACCCCGCCACTTGTCGAGAGGGTCACGGTGCCGGTGAATGGTGTCGGGTTGCCGAAGGCATCACGAGTGGTGAGCGTGACGTCGAACGGCTGGTCCTTGGCGAGCACCGCTCCGGTTTGCGGAGTCACGGCGTCGATCGTGACGGCTACGGCTGCGCCAGCTTCGACGGTGACATCGAATGCCACAGGCGTAAGCGATCCGCTCGTCACGACGTAGTGGTAGCTGCCGAGCGACCCCGGTGCCCCCAAGACCACCTCGACGTTCCCGTTGGTGGCGCTCTTGGTGATGGTGGCTGCTGGTTCTGACGGGGTTGCCGAGCGGGTCACCGTCACTGACTGCGGGGTGTCGACGACATTGTCGAAGCGGTCGTTGATCGAGACTGCAGCGGCGAACTGCGTCCCTGCCGGCACGCGATCCCCCTCGACTCCACAGTCCGGATTGGCAGCTGGGCAGGTGGGCGCCACGACATCGATCGCGGCGGGAGGCCCCGGCCGCACGGTGACGTCGGCGGACGCCGACGCCAATCCAGCGCTCGAGGCGGTCAGGCTGATGTCGCCAGCCCTCACGAGCGAAAGGCCGGTGAAGGTGGCTACGCCGTTGCTGGCGGTGACGACCTTATCTCCGCGGAGTCCGGTGGCTGACAGCGTGATCTCAGCAGTTGACTGGACGGAGTTCCCGTCCTCGTCCTGGACGGCGACGCTGACGCCGAAAGTGTCCCCTGCAGTCACGGTCGTCGGTGGGGGCGACGAGAACGCCAACTTGGCGGCCGCACCACGGACCTCGACGGTGGGGTCGGCGCCGCTTTGGTTCAGCACCTGACCGGTGCTCCAGGCGGCAGAGTTCTTCGCTTCGGTTGCCCACGTGAACGTTCCCTTGGTTTGTGCCTTGGCGCTCACGGCGAAGATGAGGGATTTGCCTGGCTCGACTTTGGTGGCACCGCTCACGTTCGGCGTTGCCACTTCGATGAGGGTCGAGCCGGGAGCCCCACACCCCGGAGGTGAATCAGAGGAGCAGGAGGCGATCCGGGCAACGAATCCAGCCGGGGTGGTCACCGCTCCGAGGCTGACGTCGGTGAACGCCGCAGGCACCACGACCTGCACGCTCCCGATCGAGTTGCTGCTCGATCGCGCGTTCGCGACCTCGATGCGGTAGGAGTCGGTCGACCCAACCTGCGTTTGCTGCGGGCTGATCGATACGGAGAAGTCGCCCTTCTTTCCTCCGGCAGCCTGCGCGGGGCCGATAACCAGCGGCGCAGTAAGACCGACGGTCAACAGAGCCGTCAGTGCCGTGATCCCCCAGATACGTCGAACTTTGAGCGCGGGCATCGCTCTCCCTTGGGACGCCGGTCGGCCTCAGCATTACGGGTGCGGCAAGGCGCGTCAATCAGAATCGCGAAATGTCCCTAGTGCCCGAAGGCGGTCGGCACGGGCGTGAGCGTGGGGACGTCCAACGTCTCACCCTCACGAGCGGCCCTGATCGGGAATGACGCGGTCACCTGGCGTTCGATCTGCCCAAGGTCTCGGTCGGTTCGTTGCGGTCCGTGGTGGAACAGCACGAGGGACTTCGCCCCGTACTTGGACGCGATGGTGACGGCGTCGCCGACCGTTGAGTGGCCGTAGTCGTCGGCCAGCGCGCGCTCGGCTTCGACGAACTGCGCATCGTGCACGAGCACATCGACGTCACGCAGCAACGCTTCCAGCGCGTCCGTCGCTGGGCCCACCGCGACATGGTCAGGGAGGTAAGCCACGTCAACGCCGCCGTCTGAGACGCGATACCCGAAGGTGCGTCCACCTTTGTGTCGGATCTCATCGAACGTCACGTCGAACCCCTCGATGCGGCGAGAGCCCGGTTGCAGCGCCGTGAACGTCCATTCGCCGCGTAGCCCGTCCGGGGTGATCGGAAAGGTCGGGGGTTGCATCGCCTGCGCAATGAGCTCCTTGCCGCTCCGGTCACCGTCAGCTGGTAGGTAGACGTCGACCCGCGAGCCGTCCCGATCGCCTGCGGTGAAGAACGGGATGCCCTGCATGTGATCCCAGTGGATATGGCTGAGCAGAATGGAGCCGTCGAAAGCGGCACCATTCAATCTGGGCGACAGCGCTCGGAGGCCGGTCCCGGCGTCCAGCACCAGAGTTGGCACAGCGTCAGCGCTTCGGCGAACGGTCAGGCACGACGTGTGCCCTCCGAACTCGACGAACTCCGCGCCCGGGGCCGGCGTGGAACCTCTGACCCCGAGAAATGTCAGCAGCACACCGGAACACTAGACGGTGCGATCAGCCTTCTGACAGTCGTCGCTGAGCTGTCACCTGAATGGCTTCGGCCACATCGGCGTTGTCGAGCTCGAGTTGGCGAAAGCTGGTTCCCAGCATGGTCCAGACCTCAGCGTCGTCCCGCGCCGTCACAGTAGCTGTGCGTTTGCCGTCGGGACTGACGATGCCGAGCTCGCCGAAGAAGTCGCCGGGCCCGAGCTGGCGCAGCACGCGGTCACCGCTGGTGACGTCAACCCGACCGGTCTTGATGATGAAGATGCTGTAGCCGACATCGCCCTCGCGCACAATGCTCTGGCCTGATCGGTACGACTCAGCGGTCAGGTGGCTGGCAACCACCTGCAGCTGGCGGTCGTCCAGGCCAGACAACAGCGGCACGTGTCGGAGGTCGTCGGGAGTCGCTTGCGTCATGTCGGTCTCCTGCTTCGACTACGCCTGCGGGGGTGGCGGTTGACCGGGCGTCAACTGCCCAACGTCGACTCTAGGGAGCGAATACGTCCCACCAGGTGAACGAGGAGCGAACGCGCGACGCCGGGGTACGCGTCCAGAACCTCCGTGAACGTCAACGGCGAGATCGCGAGCGTCTTGGCTCCTTCTGGCCCAGCGGTGACGGTCGCCGAGCGCGGAGCGCCATCGAGCAGTGACATCTCTCCGAAGTAGTCGCCCTCGCCGAGCGAGGCACGGGTAACCCCGTTGACCGAGACCTCGGCCGTGCCCTCGAGGATGAGCGCCAACCCTGAGTCGGTGTTGCCCTGTTCGACGATGACACGCCCCGGTTGCATCTTCATGGTGGTGGCTCGCTGCACCAACTCGTCGAGCGCATCGTCGGGCACGTCCTTGAGAAGCTCGACACGGGACAGCGCTTCTTTCGGCCGCACGCGGCACCTCCGTGGTGACGAAGACCATGGGAAGAACTGCGGTCAACCTAGCACCCCGAAGAGACGCTCCCGGGTCGAAGCGATGTGCGCATTACCGGCGGACCTGCACGACGTCGAACTCCGTACCTGGAGGTGCGCCGGGGCCGAAGGGCGGTGGGAATCCGAGATCGAACCGGGCGTTCACTGCTGCAAACGTGCTGCCGTGGAGAGCGACCGTCGTGGGCACGCGGAAAAGGTCAGACGTGATCACGTCGACGACTCGACCGCTCGTGAAGTCAGGTGACAATCTGACCTCTGCAATCGAGTTGGCGAAGTTCTGGACGACCCACGCGCGATGGCCCTCGACCTGTAGGCCGTCGACGGTTCCTGGGACCAGCGCAGGGCCACTGAGTGAGATCTCAGTGCTTGCGCCAGTTTGCGGGTCGACCAGCGCGAGAATGCCGAGGTCACTGTGGTTCACCATGAGCCAACCTCGGTTCGTCGAGTCAATGCCGTTCAGTCCGAACCCACCCGTGACAACGCCGGCAGGTCCAGTGACCGTGATGACCTCCGTGTCGCCGAACGTTCCATCGGCGAGTCGGGGCACCTTGTAGAGCGCGGGCGCGAACGTCTCGGTGAAGTACAAGGCGTCCTTCGTGACCGCGACGTCGTTGGAGAAGGTCTGTCCCGCGGGGCCGAGCACGAGATCCGCAACAGTTGAGCCGTCATGGGTGCTGTACACGTACGCGTGACCTGTAGCGCCGCCAGCGACGACCAGCCAGTCGCGCGACTCGATCACCCGCATCCCGAGGGCAGCACGGTCGTGGACGTCCACCAAGAGCGAGCCCTCTCCGCTCCGCAGATCACCTTTGTAGATATCGCCGTCGCGCAGTGACCCAACAAAGAAGCTGTTGCCTTCACCAACTGCGATCCCTTCGGGCTGGAAATCGGTCGGCAGCGGAATCGAGGATGGCCGCGGTGTCGCTAGCGCAGGTGTCGCCATCAAAGCGATGATCACACCGGAAGCCAGGATGGAAGGGAAGGGGCGCATTGCGTCCTCCGTGGGGAAGGAATGGCAGGCGGTCCCTGTCCACACTGCGCCCCAATACCGGCGGTGGGAATGCCTCGATATGAATGCCTCGATCGAGTCATCCGCTTGGAGCCCTAAGTTGCCGGCGGGAAATGCAGCAAACCGGGTGCAACATTGCGTCTTAGTAGTGGAGGCGCGATGTTGGACTTCGAGGGGTTCGTGGCTGATCGGGGGCAGTCTTTGCTCCGCCTCGCGTATCTCCTCACCGGCGACGCACATCTGGCAGAGGACTTGACGCAGGACGCATTGGCCAAGGCGTATCGCCATTGGACGCGGGTCTGCAGGGCTGACCACCCCGAGGCCTATGTCAGACGCATCTTGGTTCGCGAACAGCTGTCGTGGTGGCGACGCAGCAGCCGACGTGAATCTCCGCATCCGTCCCCCATGGATGGACGCGAGCCGGTCGTGGAGGACCGCTATCCGTCTCTAGAGCAGTCGGAGATGGCAGCGACGATGCTGGACTCACTTCCAAAGAAGCAAAGAACCGTCCTGATCCTGAGGTTCCACCTGGATCTCAGTGATGACGAGATTGCGGTTCTGATGAACACCAGCCCCTCGACGGTTCGCTCGAACGCGTCCCGTGCACTCGCGACGCTCCGGGGCTCGGTGAGCGCGCTTGAACAGGAGCGGACGCTATGAACCGGACGGACCAGCAAGTGCGCGCCGCGATCGACACACTGGCGCGGATGGCTCCTGCTCCACACGATCTCGCTGCGTCGGCGATGGAACGAGCAAGAAGAAGGCGCAATCGAGAAACAGTCTGGGGAACGGCCGCGGCCTGCGTTCTCGTGGTGGCGGTAGCTCTTGGGGTCGTGCAGGTCGACCGCACTGATGAAGGCACCCCTGCGGACAATGCACCGACCAGCCCCGCACCGAGCCCCACGCCAAGCGCCACGGAGGAATCATCCGAAACTTCCCTCAGCCCCGGTGCTATCGCGCTGCTGAAAGTGTCCGAAGACCGCCGTACCAAAGCACCGCACTGTCTCCGTCGCTTTACCGCCGCCCACAACTTCAGTGTTTCGCCGAACGGCCAGCAGCTCGCCTTCGCAAGTGGAGTGCACGTGTATCTCTGCAATGCCCAGGGAAACAACCTTCAAAGGGTGGGCGGCAGCTGGATCGATCCAGCGCCGAGCTGGTCCCCGAACAGCCAACAGCTCGTCATCTCCAACGGACGCAGGATCGTCATCGTTGATTTGGCCTCACGAACCCAGCAAGTGGTCGTCGTCGAGCCAAACCCCGTCTACCGTCCGACGTTCAGCCCCGACGGGCAGTCACTGCTGTTCACCGAGAACACCGGCAAGGACTCCCCCTTCGCCCTGTGGACCGTTCCGGTATGGGGTGGGACGCCGCAGATGTTGCTGAATCGTTCGGCTTTCGGCGTCTACTCGCCGGACGGATCGTCGATCGCCTTCCGACGAACCGACTTTCCAGGTTCGGACATGTTCGAGATGACCAACGCGCGGGTCTTCGTTGCAGAGCCAGATGGCTCACACCCTCACGCATTCGGGATTAATGATGGCTCGATGAGCCAAATCGATGAGGAGCGGTTGTGGCCATCGTGGTCGCCTGATGGCCGGCGGATCGCCTTCCAGCCACTCCTCGCACGCCCCGTACACGTGCTTGACGTTCAGACCGGGGAGACAAAGATCCTCAGCGGCGACTGGAAAGATCCCGTGTGGCTCGACAACGACACGTTGATCGTTTCGAGCGGTTCCTCCTAGGGCACATGACACCCCGTTGGGCGGCCGGTCTCGGGTCTAGTGACCCTTCCGATCTCGGCACGGTGGCGCTTGGCTGGTACTGAGACCACTGGAGGACACATGGACGTTCAGGAGATTCTCAGTTCGGCACGCAACACGCTTACTACGAAGACCGTCTTCGCCGAGCCGTACGAGGCCGACGGTCTGACCGTCATCCCCGCTGCCAAGGTCGCAGGAGGCGGCGGAGGGGGCTCGGGAGAGGCAGAAGACGGTCAGACCGGCGATGGCGGTGGTTTCGGGATGATGGCTCGTCCCGCGGGCGCGTACGTCATCGACCAGGGCAAGGTGCGTTGGCAGCCCGCCGTCGACGTCAACAGAATCATTGCGACAGTTGGCGCAGTGGTCGTGACGGCCCTCGTGACCCGCGCCATCACAGCCCCGTGGCGCGCGCGCCGCACCGAGGCGAAGGTCGCGGCGCTGCGCACGCTCAGGAACAAGGGCATCCCCGAGTCAGACGCCGCCTAAAGAAGCATCGGCGAAGCCCCAAGGTCGACATCGAGCCTGCCGTCCAAGTCACCGTGAAGTGACTGCGTCCACTGTGCCTGCGGCCAGTGGTAGGTCACTTCAAGCGTGTCGTTGTCGTACGCCGCCGTGTACAGCGTGACAAAACCGTCCGCGAAGCGGTCGGCGCGCATTGGCGGTCGCAGCATGACATCGACGACGTCCTCGCCATGACGAACCGCTCGATCGAGAGTGTCAAGCCGTTCCACGCTGAGGAAGCGCTCGGCATGCTCGGGCCAGTCGACCCGACCTTGGTGGTTGGTCGTCACGCGATGCGAGGTCACCTTCGCGTCACGGTTGGGTCCAACGAAGACTGTGGCGCTCTCGCCCGACTCGTCAGTGACCGTGACGTTGTAGGCAACGTGGATCGGGACGCGACGCAAGATGCTCACCGCCTCGCGGGTTGTGGTGCAGGTTTCGAGGATGTATCTGACCACCAGTGGGACTCCGAAACCGACGCCGACCTCCGGGCGTCCACCGAACGTGAATGACGCGATCAGCCCTGCATCGTTCATGCCATCGAGGAGTCCCCAAGCCTGGTCGGCGGTTCCTATCACGGGTCGCAGCCATGCCGATCGCAACACAACGGCGTCGAACAAGGCAGGGTCGTAGTCGTAGTTGCGCACCAACCGGCCATCGCCCAACACAGCCTGGGAGCAGTTGCTGGTCAGCGGTGGCGGGTTCCACTCCGTCAGGAAGCGAGCCGCGATTTCGTCGCCTTTGCCTAGCTCCCGAACCAGGCTCTGCCACACCGGGACCAGCTCTGGCATGTGCTCGCGCAGCGCCGCTTCGCTCTCCGCCAACGAGGAGTGCGGATGGTCGTCACGCGTGAACCACTTGCGATACGCGGGCCAGTATTCGTCGAAGACTGCTGACAACGCTCCCGGGTCCCGAGCATCCATGGCACGAAGGTGAAGCCGAGACCTGGGCGGAAGGTGACGGGGCGCCTCTTGGGCCGCGGGAGGCGGCCACCAGCCTGTCGTGTCCAGATCCGGGGCATACGTCTTCATGATGTCGGCGACCATCGTTTGCCAGTCCATGGTCACGGCATACCCCAGGAAACGGGCACGTATGCTCGCCGGCTGGGCGGCTAGCTGGCGTAGTCGATCAACGTCAAGCCCACGACCTCGTTGTCGTAGAACGTCCCCTGCAGCGCGTCCGCGCCCGGTCCGAGAGCGAACAGGGGCACAGGGGTACCGGTGTGGTCACCTTCGCCCTTGCAGGTGTTGTTCCACGTCAGGTTCCAGCGCTTTGCCAAGACGTCGGAGATGCCGTGCTCGCCGCAGTTCCTCACGGTGTTGACTTCTTGCGAGGTGGCGGTGATGCCGGTGTACTGCTTGAGCGTGGACGCAATCGACGCACCGTGGCTGATCGCACCCCACATGTACTCGGTGGTCGCCTTCTGCGCCTTCAACGCCGCGATGTTCGTGTTGGGACTGAGGACCAGACCGCCGGTCTCGTGGTCACCGGTGAGGACGATCAGCGTCTCGTCGGCGATGCCCTCGGCCTTCACCCAGTCAAGGGCGGCCTTCACAACCTCGTCGCCTTCGATCATCTCGCTGCCGAGCGAACCACCGTCGCGTGCGTGTCCGGCCCAGTCGACCAGCCCCTGCTCCACCATGAGGAAGAAGCCGTCGGAGTCGTGGCTCAAGACGTCCAGCCCCGCGGTTGTCATCTCAGGGAGCGTCGGCTCTTTGCGAGTGACGCCCTCATCGTCCCGGTCGAGGTTGAAAGCCATGTTCCAGCTGCCGAAGAGGCCGTAGACCGGTCCGGCCTTTCCGGACGCGGCGTACTTCAGCATGTCGTTGCGGTTCTTCACAATCGTCACGCCGGGTTGCGCGAGGAGCGGGCCAACGCTGCCCTGGCGGAGCCCGCCACCGAAGATGTACTCGATGCCGTGCTCTGACATCTGTTGAGCGATCGCAGAGTTCTCGCCGCGGTCGCTGACGTGAGCGGCGAACGCCGCAGGCGTGGCGTCCGTGATGTAGCTGTCAGAGATCAAACCGGTAGCCATGCCCGAGGCTTCCGCCCGTTCGAGCACGGTCTCGACGGCCGCAACTCCGCCATTGCTGGTTGGCACCGTGCCGACCCAACCGTTCAAAGTCTCTGCCCCTGACGCCAAGGCCGTCGCACCGGCAGCAGAGTCCGTTACGCCTTCGAGAGACGACGAGTCGATCGACGTCTCGACGTCCCAGTCGATCCGATTCGTGATGTTGAGCGTGCCACCGTTCATGCGGCGTCCCAGCTCGAGCTGCGCAGGGCCGAAGCCATCGACGATCACGTAGATGATGTTCTTCGGGGTTTCCGCAGAGGTCGTCGTGGGCTTCGGCGGCGGAGCAGCTGACGCCGGTTGAAGAGTCGAGACGGCACAGAGACTGATGGCTGTGGCCCCCACCACTGCCGCGGCGAGCTTTCGCATCGGGACACCTCGGGGTCGAAGGGCGGATTCGTTGACGCTAGTCAATTCCGGAAATGGCGTCAGCGCTTTTCCCGAATCTTTCAGCCGAGAAGCATCCCATCGGCGCTCGAGGACGACTCGACGTCCGGCAGGCGCACCATTCGGAAGGAGTTGATGAGGCCCGCCAGGCAAGCGAGTGCCGAAACCAGCATCGCCACTTGAAGCGCCAAAGCACGCGCTTCGTCGTTGATCGAGATGATTTCGGCCTGGACGTCCGCGGGCTCGCCCTCCAGCACCTCCAACAGCTGCGTGTCGCTGACCACCTGTGCGTCGTCCTCGAGGGCGGCCGCGATCTGGTCCTTCTGATCATCCGGGATGACCGTGCTGCTGTCGGTGAGACTCGTGAACGAGAACGCCATCACAGCGAGCATTACCCCACCGGCCATGGCGAGTCCAAAAGACAGCCCGAAGTTGCCACCGGCGGAGTTCACACCCGCCGCCTCGCTTGCCCGCTGCTCGTCGATTGGGGACAGCGTGTAGTTGTTCAGCTGCGACACCAGTAGCCCGAGGCCTGTGCCGGCGATGAGGAGTGGGACGAGCAGAACGAGAGCACCCTGACTCGAGTCTCCTCGTGGCACCACGGGGATCACTAGCAGCATGCCAAACAGCGCGAGCGCAAACCCAGCGCGAACAAGCACGGCGGGACGCCTCTTGCCCATGCGTCGTCCAGCGATCAGTGCGACCACAAACATGCTCAGGGACAGCGGCGCGATGGCAAGGCCCGCCTCGAAGGCGTTGTATTCGAGCGCAATCTGGAGGTAGATCGGAATCACGATCATCGCGCCACCTAGCGCGATCTGCTGCAGCATCTGCTGGGTGATCCCCAACCGGAAGTGCGGAAGGCGGAAGAGGTCGGGATCCAGAAGATGAGCCTTGCCCTCACGTTTCCGCCGGAGCAGCCAGCGTGCCAGCCCGAACAGACCGAGAAGGCCAACGATGAGCAGGGCGAGTACTGCTTCCCCACCCTCTTGCCAAACCAAGATGCCCAGGACGACACCACCCATGCCCACGACGGACAGCAGCGCGCCCACCGAATCAATGCTGCGGTCGCCTGTGTAAGGCACGTCCCTGATCAGACCGATTCCCAGGAGAACGAGCCCGATGATGACCGCCTCGACTAGAAAGTTGATCCGCCAGGACCATGCGGTCGTGATGACTCCACCGATCAGCGGGCCAATCGCTGCTGCGATCGCGGCGGAGGCTCCGACCAAGGCGTAGACCTTGCCGCGCATCGTGCCTTCGAAGTTGCCGTGGATGAGTGATTGCATGGCCGGCAGCAGCAGCGATGCTCCAAGACCGCCGATGATCGCCCAGAAGACGATGATCGCGGCTATGGATTGCGCGGCCACCATGGCGATGGCTCCGATGGCATAGGCAACCAAGCCCAAGACGTAAGCGCGCTTGCGTCCAATCAGGTCGCCCATCTTGCTGTTGATGAGAATGAACGCGGCCGACACCAGAGCCTCGAGGGCGATAGCCGACTGAACGCTGCTGACTGTGGTGTCCAGGCTTTCGGTCACCGCCGAGATCGACACGTTCATGATCGTGGTATCAACCACGAGCACGAACATCGCCATCGCCAGGAGGAGCGGCAGAAGCTTTGCTCGACGAGGCGTCGAGCTTCGGTTAGCCGCCGCTGGTCCGGCGGTGTTCATTGATCGGCGTTCATTGATCGGCCCTCCGGAAGATCCGGAGCAAGGCTAGCCCCCAGCTGACAGGCGCAGGACGAACCCGCTGCGCGACTATCAGTGCGATGGGATCTTCAGTCGACCGAGTTCGAGACGACGAGATCCGCGAAGTTCACCGAGGTCTTGCCGAACTCTCGCCAGCCGGAAACCCAGGGTTTCACGATGGCCATCGATCGTCCGTAGACGAGGGGTATGCACGCGACTCGCTCTCGGACCACCATGCGGTCGGCCTGGTGGAAGAGCTCAAGGCGACCCCGGTCGCTGCGTTCCTGCCGAGCCTGCTCGATCAGCGCGTCGAACGCCAGCCATGAGAAACCGCCTTCGTTGGTCTTGCTCGTCGACTGAAACAGCAGACGCAGGTAGTACTCGGGGTCTGCGTAGCCAGGTAGCCACCCTGTGAACACGATCGGCGCTACCTCGCGCAGGTCCCGCAGACCTGGAATGGTTTCAGGACTCCAGGTGCGATGGTCGACATCAAGGCCGAGCACGTCTCGCCAGCTCTGCACGACCGGTTCAAGAAGCGAAGCATTCTCGTCGAGTGACGCGATAGCAAGGCGTCCGGAAAAGCCGCTGGCCCGCAAATGCTGCCGGGCGAGGTCTGGATCGAACGGCAGGGCGATATCCGGTGTATGCCCCTGAAGCGCGGGCGGTACGACTCCGCCGGTAGCGACGATGAAGTTAGTCGGCAGGGAGTCACCCATCGACTCCCGATCGAGTGCATGCGCTAGCGCAACCCGGAGATCCAGGTTGGACAGCGCGGAGTCGTGATGGTCGAACGCCAAGTAACCGGACCATGCGGCAGGGCCAACGCTGGCGTCCTCGCTGGACTGCATGACCAGGTCAGCGATCCGTGGTGTGTATCGCACGGTGACGAGGTCGAGCTCGTCTCGCTTGTATCGATCAGCTGACGTGGGGATGTCAGATCTGGAGTAGTCGATGCGTGCAACGTTTCCTGCTCGCATACCGAGATAGTCATCACGCCGTTCGAGCACGAGCCGGTCTTGGTCTCGTTCAGTGACTTTGAAGGGGCCGCTGACGACTTGGCGTCCAACATCGGTCCACTGGTCGCCATCGCGTTCGATTGCATGGCGTGGTTGCGGGCCAGCATCCGGACGATTCATCACGCTCATGAAGTAGGGCGCGGGTGCGGCCAGTCGGAACTCAACAGTTCGGTCGTCAAGAGCGCGGACGCCGATGAGATCAGGGTCGCCGTGTCTTCTCAAGTAGTAGTCCTCGCCCGCCTCAAGGACGAAATAGATAGCAACGCTCGAGCCAGGAGCGTCCGGGTTCAGGACGCGCTTGATGCCGAACTCGACGTCATGGGCGGTGAGGGGCGCTCCGTCAGACCAACTCAGACCTTCGCGAAGGTGGAAGACATAGCGGAGTCCGTCGTCAGAAATCTCCCAAGACTCTGCCATGTTCGGCACGATGGTTCGCTCGGGCCACTGCTCGACCAATCGATCGAAGAGGCTCATGCAGAGCTGGATGTTCGGCCATGCGATAGCCGAGCGCGGATCGGCGTCGTCCGGAAGGAAGCTCGACGCGAGCCGCAGGGTCGCCGTTGGCGCTTGCAGCGGGCCTCGCGGCGGCGTCCAATACTCAAAGCCGAGCTGATAGGCGCGGTTGGCTTCGGCGAACCGGAGTGACATGTGCAGCGCGAGCGCCAGCTTGAATGACGCTAGGGCCAGCTCTTGCCGTTCACCGCGGCGCTCCAACAGGGGAAGCAGCTGACGGTAGTGCCCGATGGCTTCGTCGAGCGCATACTCCTGCCGTGCCAGGTCACCGGCGCGAAGAAGGTAGGCCACTGCCTTCTCCTCGTCCGAAGCGCCCAACCAGTGGTACGCGAGAAGACCAGCATCTTCAAACTGCCGCTCGGCAGAACGGCGCTCCAGATAAGCAGCCGCAGCACGGTGAAGTCGCTCGCGATGTTGTCGCACTAATGTGCGATACGCCGCTTCTTGGATCAGTGCATGTTTGAAGCGGTATTCCGGTTCTGGCCACCGTCGCGACTCGCGCACTAGGTCGAGTCGCTGCAGCTCGCCAAGGGTCGCCATCACTTCAACGCCGTCCCGCTCGACAATCGCCTCGAGCACCGGTAGCTGGAACTGCCGCCCCAGTACGGCCGCCGCCGTCAGCGAATGGCGCGCTTCAGGAGAGAGACGGTCGATCCGCGACAGGATCACTTTTTCGACGGTCGGTGGAATCTCGATCGGCACCGCGTGCTCGAAACGCCACGCCTCACCCTGGCGAATCAGTGCACCGGCGTCCGCCAATGAGCGCACGATCTCTTCGAGGAAGAACGGGTTGCCTTCGGCCGGACGCACTATCCGCTCTGCCATGTCGGCCGGGAGAGTGTCGCGTCCCACCAGCGCATCGAGCAGCTCCCGGCCGGCATCGCCGCTCAGAGCCTCGAGCGTGATCTCTCGGTACCGGTGGGGAAGCAGGCGGGCCGCCTCTTCCTTGACGCGCCACGCCGAATGATCCCGTTCGGGGCGCATGCTCAACACGAGAAGCAGCGCGGAATGCTCCGTGTCGGTCAGCAATCGCTCAAGCAGCTGGAGCGACGTGGCGTCGGCCCAGTGCAGGTCTTCCAGAGCGACGACGACGGGCCCTTGCGCCGCCAAGCGTGACAACAGTTCGCGCACGACCTCGAAGGTTCGGTACTGCAGGGCTTCGGGTGAGAGCTCGGCCAGATGTGCAGCTTCTTTGGGCTCGGAAGGCAATGTCAGTAGCTGGGCCAAGTACGGCTCGATTTGTGCGCTGCTGTCGCCGAATACGACGTCCAGCGCGCGCCGCAGTGCCACTCGCAATCGCAAATCAGGCTCGTCCGGAGACGTTCCCAGCCAGGAGTGCAGCAGGTCACGGAATGGCCAATACGGCAAAGACTCCCCGTATGAAACGCAGCGACCCTCAAGCCACGTGCCCGTACCGTGCTGAAAGGGGGCAGCGTCGAAGATCGTGTGGACCTCGTTCATGAGCCTGGTCTTGCCGATCCCGGGCTCACCGACGAGGTAGAGGACTCCGCCAGAGCCCTTCAGCACATTCGTGGCAGCCAACTTCGCTGAGCCGAGTTCACGTTGGCGACCGACCAAGGGCGTGTTAGCGGCGTGCGACCAGGACCTTCGCTGACTGCCGCTCGCCGCCTTGACCGTCCACGCGGTCACAGGGTTCTGCTTGCCTTTCAGCACGAGTGACGCGGGGCCCTCCCACGCGAAGAAGGGCTCAGCGAGCCGATGAGTCTCGTCGCCGACAAGGATCGATCCCTCGCCGGCTTCGGACTGCAGGCGTGCAGCGGTGTTGACGGCGTCCCCCAGCGCGCTGTACTCGACGCGGCCTCCTGTGCCGATCGCGCCCACGACGACGAGTCCGGTGTCGACGCCTATACGGACTCCGAAACCTTCAACACCCCAACCGCGTTTGACATCGGCGGCAAACTGGCCGATGTCCTCCACCATCTGCAGCGCCGCGTGAATGGCGCGCTCGGGATCGTCCTCGTGCGCGACGGGGGCACCGAACAGCGCCAACAACCCGTCCCCGGCGAGATCCTTGACCGTTCCGCCGTAGGTTTCTACCGCCTCGATCATCCTTGCGATGGCGTCCGCAACGATCAGCTTGAGGTCTTCCGGGTCCAGGCGCTCACCTAACTTCGTCGACCCCACGATGTCGGCGAAGAGCGCCGTCACAACGCGACGTTCTTCGCGCATCTCGCCGATGTCGGAGACCACGCGGTCATCTTCCCATTACTGCGTGGCGAGGCCATGAACGCCGGAAACCCCTAACGCTGTGACCAAGCCGAGGAGTCACGAATGAGTTGCATGTGGTTGTCGAAGGCTTTGCTGCCGCCGCCATTCCACATCGCACTGAGTGGCGGAGCCGACGCCACGATTTCGTCGCGCACTTCCGCGGGAAAGGCTTCTGTGGCGAGCCCGAATGGAAGCCACAACCGCTCACCCGTGTAGTGCATGAGCGCATGCTGCGGAAGCTGTCCCCACTCCTCCGGAGTGATGTAGTCAGCTGCTATGGGCAACACCTCGGCCTCTTCTTGAGACAGGTGTGGGCCGAGCGCGTCCCACAACGACTCACACTCATCGGCGAGGCGGTCCGCGTCAGACCTGCTCGCTGATGCCCGGTAAGCGGTAGCAGCCTGGTTAGCGGATTTGAGCTTGCCTGAGACGCCCGAGTGCTGATCGTCCATTCGTGCCCAGAGATCTGCCTCGCTTGGGACGCGTTCAGCCAAACGCGGATAGAGCAGCTCGTCCTCGCCCTCGTGATGCGCATGAAGGAACCACAGCACTTCACTCATATAGTCAGCGAAGAATGCCGCGCGCTCGGTGTCGCCGTCCTCGATGTAGGCAAGTTGACTTCGAGCCTCACCGAATCCTCGCCGAAACGCCTGGTGGACGTTCGCCATGTCGCTGACGTCCGTTGGCTGTTCATTCTTTGTCGCCATCGACACCTCCAAACCGGTGAAGACTCACCCTAGAGCCACCCACAGAGCGCGCGTGGGTGAAGCCCGGTGGACTCGCCTAGGGATGCAAATGACGCTTGTCCTGACCCTGGCCTTCGAGAGGAGCCGTAGGGGCAGAATCCGTGCCGAATTCGGCCCAGAACGGCCCCTTCAACTCCCCTGGACGAGGTCATCTACCCACGCGGGTTCGGCCGCGCTCAGGTGGGCGATGAACCTCGCGACTTGAACCGCTCAGGTCAGGCCGCCACCGGTCGCTTGAGCAGAGCGACAGGGTGAACGAACCGGAAGCCGCCGGCACCCCAGGTGGAGACCATGCCGACAGCCTCCCACCCATCGGCACCAAGCTGATTCAGCGCACCGATGTTCTTCTCCAGCTTCGTGAGATCAGCGATCTTGTACTCCCAACGCTCCATGACGCCTCCCTTCCACTCTTCCCAGGATGGCTCGACAGATGATCGCCGCACAGAGGCTTAGGTCTCGCCATCGCGCCGCCTACGCGGGTAGAACGAGGTCACGGTGCCGCAACCTGCTCAACGACGTGGCAGTTATCGCGACGCAAAGTCCCATGATAAGGATCGGCGCAGTCGCATCGATCGGGACTCCTGGCGTCTTTGGGCTGTGAGTGAACGGCGACAGGTCTTGAACCCACGCTGGTAGGTCGAGGCCGGGGCCGAACATTGGTCCCACGACAATCACCGCAAGGAGGAAGGCCCAACTCACTGGAACAGCCCATCGTGATCCAATCGACGCGACGGCGACGATCACCGCTCCGACGAACAGGATCCCGGGAACCTGGAGAAGGCCGGCCCAAACCAGCTCACGCATCTGCACCGCTGTCTCACCCAAAACCTGTCCCGCGGTCAGCGCCATGGATGCGGCGAAGAGAACGATCAGCGCACAGCTCCCCACAGCGGCGTTCACGATGTGCCCCCACATCCAACGCCCTCTGCTCACGCCAGACGCCAGCAACGACTCGAGTGTCCCGCCCGACTCGTCAGTCCTCATCCTGAGAAGCAACTGGACGACGTAGATGGCAACGAACACTCCGGCCATCTGGATGATTGAGACCTTGTATGCGTCCACCAGCACGGCTGTGCCGCCAACCTCCGTCCACCAATCGGCACTTGTACCGGTCATTCCCTGAATCTGTTCGGTGAGACTTCCAAAGATCAGGCCAAAGACCACCAGCCCAGCAGCCCACGTGGTGAACACGGGACGTTGCAGGCGCCACGTCAAACCAACCGTGCTCAGCAGCGTTCTCTTCGCGTCCGCAGGACCTTTCCGTTCGGGGACGAGGCCACGTCCGACATCACGACGCGAAATCAACATCAGGGCAACAGCCAGGAGCACAGCGAACGCGCAGATGACCAGTAGCAACGGCCACCAATGCGCTCCCCCGAAGGGACGGGTCTGCTGGCCCCAGCCGATGGGCGACAGCCAGGCGGGCCACGAGCTGGTCACCCGAAGACCCGCCTCATCGACGGACCCCAGCATGTTGCCAATCCCACTGAGGACAAACGCCAGCCCGAGAGCGGCCGAGGAGAGTCCGGCGGCGCCGCGAGTCGTCGATGACAACTGACAAGCGACGGCCGTGACGGAAACCCAAAGAACGCCGACGGCGGCCACGGATGCACCTGCGAGCATCGAACCCACAAAGGGCTGCCCGCTGACGATGAGTGCCGTCCCTATCAACAAGGCAAGGAGGATGTTGGCGACAGTGGACAAGACAACGGCGGCAGTCAGGTCGGCGTATCGACCCACGACGGTCGAGCGGAGAACCTCGCTGCGGCCGAGCTCCTCGTTCTGCCTTGTGTGACGAATGACTGCGAATGTGCTCATCAACGCTGCCAACACAGCCAACGTCACGTATTCACGGTGCAGCA
>DASUFV010000094.1:0-22336 GCA_036274415.1 Actinomycetes bacterium | reverse complement strand
ATAGGCGATCACGGCAGATGCGATGTCATCGACACCATCGGTCGACCCGGTGACCTGCTCGAGGACGTGGGCGACGTGCTCACCGGCCTGCCGCACTTCCAGTGGCTCACCGACGCAGATGATCGGGGTCATGCTGTGGCGGCGTACCGCCCGGGCTTTGGCCGCCACTGTCGCATCATCTTCGGCGTGATATTGACGACGCTCGGAGTGCCCGACGACCACGTACTCGCAACCCAGCTTGGCCAGCATGGAACCGGAGATCTCGCCGGTGTACGCCCCGTGGTCATGGGTCGAGACGTCCTGCGCCCCGTACCCGATCGCCAAATGATCGGCATCGATCAAAGTCTGCACTGATCGCAGGTCGGTGAAGGGCGGCAGCACGACAACCTCGACCGCCTCGTGGTCGGCATCGGTCAGCCGGAAGGCGAGATCTTGCACCAGGTGCATGGCCTCGAAGTGATTGAGGTTCATCTTCCAGTTGCCGGCCATCAAGGGCTTGCGCGACATCAGGGTGCTCCGTTCGTGGACGCGTCGAGGACGGTGATTCCCGGCAGGTCTCGTCCCTCCAGGTACTCCAGGCTTGCGCCGCCACCGGTCGAGATGTGTCCGAACGCGTCGTCGGCGAACCCGAGCGTCCGGACGGCCGCGGCCGAGTCGCCGCCGCCGACGACGGTGAAACCGGGGCAGTCGACCAACGCCTGGGCGAGCGCGCGGGTTCCGGCGGCGAACGCTGGAAACTCGAAGACCCCCATCGGGCCGTTCCAGAACACCGTGGCGGCATCGGCCAGGCGGGAGGCGAACAGCTCCGCGGAGTCCGGGCCGATGTCGAGCCCCATCTGGCCGTCGGGAATCGCGTCGGCGGGCACGACGCGGGCATCTGCGTCCGCGGCAAACCGGTCAGCGACCACGATGTCGCTGGGGAGGACGAGCTCAACGCCACGTTGTTCGGCCTCGGCGAAAAGCCCTCGCACGGTCTCGACCTGGTCCTGCTCGAGCAAGGACGCGCCGGTGCCATGTCCCTGCGCCGCCAGGAACGTGAACACCATGCCGCCGCCGATCAGCATGCGGTCGACGCGCTCGAGCAGGTGTCCGATCACGCCCAGCTTGTCGCTGACTTTCGAGCCGCCCAGTACGACGACGTAGGGGCGTTTCGGATCCTGCGTGAGTCGGGTGAGAACGCTCATCTCCGCAGCAACCAGGTTTCCGGCGTACGCAGGACGCCGCATCGCGATGTCGTAGACGCTGGCTTGCTTGCGGTGCACGACCCCGAAACCGTCGCTGACGAAGACATCGCACAGCTGCGCGTACTCGTCGGCGAGATCGCCCCGCTCGATGTCGTCCTTGCTCGTCTCGCGCGCGTCAAAGCGCACGTTCTCGAGCACGACAACTTCTCCGTCGGGCAGTCCTTCGACCGCGGACGCCGCCGCTGGCCCGGTCGATGCGGTCACGAAGTGTGTTGGCCGGTCGAGCAGCTCACCGAGCCGTGCCGCGACCGGCGCCAGTGACAGCTCTGGCCGCTGCTCCCCCTTGGGACGACCCAGATGCGCCGCGACGATCACCCTGGCTCCGGCGTCCGCCAGCGTCGTGATGGTCGGCAGGCTCGCCCGGATGCGACCGTCGTCGGTGATCTGCCCGCCGTCGAGTGGCACGTTGAGGTCGCTCCGCACCAGGATGCGGCGGCCAACCACTCCCTGCGCCAGCAGGGCGTCCAGTGATTGCACGACCGATGGTGTGTCAGAGGGTCTGACCGACGTACTTCACCAAGTCGACCAGTCGGTTGGAGTAGCCCCACTCGTTGTCGTACCAGCCGACCACCTTCACCACCGGGCCGTTGGCGTTCGTCAGCTGCGCATCGATGATGCAGGACGCAGGATCGGTCACGATGTCGCTGGAGACGATGGGGTCTTCGGTGTACTCCAAGATGCCCTTCAGCGGACCCTCGGCAGCAGCCTTGAGCGCCGCGTTGACTTCATCGGTGGTGACCTCACGGCTCAGGTGCGCAGTGAGGTCGGTCGCAGAACCGGTTGGCAACGGCACTCGCATCGAGTACCCGTCGAGCTTGCCCTTGAGGTCGGGCAGCACCAGCCCGATCGCCTTGGCGGCACCGGTCGACGTCGGAATCATGTTGATCGCGGCAGCACGGGCGCGGCGCAGGTCTTTGTGCGGGAAGTCGAGGATGCGCTGGTCGTTCGTGTACGCGTGCACGGTGGTCATGAGCCCGCGCTCGATCCCGAAGGTGTCGCGCAGGACCATCGCCATCGGAGCGAGACAGTTGGTGGTGCAGGACGCGTTCGAGATGACGCTGTGCGCCTGCGGGTCGTAGTCGGTGTGGTTGACACCCATCACGACCGTGACGTCCTCGTTCTTGGCCGGCGCGGAGATGATGACCTTCTTGGCTCCCGCGTCACGGTGCGCTGCTGCCTTCGTCGCATCGGTGAAGATGCCGGTCGACTCGATCACGATGTCGGCGCCGAGGTCTCCCCATGGCAGGGCACTGGGATCGGTCTGCGCCGAGATCGGAATCCGCGTGCCGTTCACGACGATGGCGTCGTCAGCCGCTTCGACCGTGCCGGGGAACCGGCCGAGAGTCGAGTCGTACTTCGTCAGATGGGCCAAGGTCTTGGTGTCAGTCAGGTCATTGACACCGACGACCTCGATGTCTGCCCCCTGTGCCACCAACGCTCGGTAGAAGTTGCGGCCGATACGTCCGAACCCGTTGATTCCGACCCGGATGCTCACGTGATCTCCCTTGACGCGGTTGGTGCTTCCGACCCTATCTACCCGATCACAGTCGCAGCATGTCGGCGGTGACGTTGGCCTCGGTTCCCTCGATCCCGAGCTCGGCGGCCCGTTTGTCCGCCATCGCCAGCAGCCGCCGGATGCGACCGGCAATGGCGTCCTTGGTGAGCGGAGGGTCAGCGAGTGCGCCCAGCTCTTCGAGGCTCGCCTGCTTGTGCTCGAGGCGCAGGCGGCCGGCCACCGCGAGGTGCTCAGGCACGTCGTCGCCGAGGATCTCCAGTGCCCGTTCGACTCGAGCACCGGCCGCGACGGCTGCCCTCGCCGATCGTCTGAGGTTGGCGTCGTCGAAGTTGGCCAGTCGGTTGGCCGTTGCCCGTACTTCACGACGCATCCGGCGGTCTTCCCACGCCAGCACGCTGTCATGTGCTCCGAGTCGGGTCAGCATCGCGCTGATCGCGTCGCCGTCACGGATGACGACTCGGTCGACCCCACGCACCTCGCGGGCCTTGGCCGGGATCCCGAGTCGCCGCGCGGATCCGACGAGCGCAAGGGCCGCTTCGGGGCCGGGGCAGGTGATCTCGAGCGCGGAACTACGTCCCGGCTCGGTCAGTGACCCATGAGCCAAGAACGCGCCTCGCCAGGCTGACTCTGCGTCGCAGACCGCGCCGGAAACCACTGGCGGCGGTAGGCCTCGCACCGGGCGTCCGCGTCCATCCACCAGACCGGTCTGCTTGGCAAGCGCGTCGCCGTCCTTGACGACTCGAACCACGTACCGGGTGCCCTTGCGCAACCCGCCGGCCGCCAACACCGCGAGGTCGCTGGAGTGGCCGTAGACCTCGGAGATGTCTTTGCGCAGTCGACGAGCGGCCACCCCTGTGTCGAGCTCGGCCTCGAGGACGATGTGCCCACTCACCAAGTGCAGACCGCTGGCGAAGCGGAGCATTGCCGAGACCTCAGCCTTGCGGCAGCAGGGCTTGGTGACGGTGAGTCGGGCCAGCTCGTCTTTCACCTGAGCGGTCATCGCCATGCCTGGCATCCTCTCACCCGGCCTCGCCCGGTGTGGTTCGTGGGGCGGCCAGGATCTGGCCGAAGACGCCCGCCAGCGCTACCGGGTCGTGTCGTGCCTGGTCAGCGTGCGCTCGGACGTCCACGACATGCAGAGTGGCTCCGATCTGGTCCGCCGCCTTCTCCAGGGTGGCTTGATCGACGACCGAGGATCGATCGGCGATCACGGCGTCCAGACGAAGTCCTGGCGCGTGGCGTTGGAACGTCTCAAGGTGCTGCTCCGGCGTGAACCCGGACGTCTCCCCCTGCTGCGGCTCGAGGTTGAGCACTACAGCCCTTCGTGCGCTCGTACGGCCGATGGCCGCCGCTAGGTCGGGTACGAGCAGGTGCGGGATCACGCTGGTGAACCACGACCCGGGCCCGAAGACGATCCAGTCGGCCTGGTCGATCGCTACGACCGCTTCATCGCACGCGGGCGGCTCCGACGGGGTGAGCGCGACGTCCAAGATGCGACCACTGGTCGTTGCGACCGCGACTTGTCCGCGCACGGTGGACGTGGCCCCCGATGGGTCAGCGACCGTCGCCTCGATCTCGAGCGGCACGGTCGACATCGGCAACACTCGACCGGACGCCTTGAGCAGCCGCCCCACCCAGTCCAGGCCGTGCACGGGATCGTCAGCGGCCAATTCCCACAAGGCCACGATGAGCAGGTTGCCCATGCTGTGTCCGGTCAGTTCACCAGGACCTTGAAACCGGTGCTGCACGACTCTGCTCCACGTGCGCCCCCAGTCGTCGTCTTCGCACAGTGCAGCGAGGGCCATTCGCAGGTCACCCGGTGGCAGGACCCCGAGATCGCGGCGCAACCGCCCACTCGATCCGCCATCGTCGGCCACCGTGACGATCGCCGTCAGCTGGTCGGTGACCCGCCGGAGTGCGGACAACGAGGCCGCCAGCCCATGACCGCCGCCGAAGGCTACGACTGCCGGCGACCCACCCACCCCCGACTCACTCACGACCGAGGTCTCGGTGGACGACCCGGATCGACACGTCGTCGGACGCGAGGCGCTCGGCCAACGCGTGCGCCATTGCGACGCTGCGATGTTTACCCCCTGTGCACCCCAGCGCGATCGTCGCGTAGCGCTTGTTCTCGACGCGGTAGCCCTGGATGGCCTCACGAAGAGCTGCCTCGAACGCATCCATGAACGGCTTCGCGCCTGGCTGCTCGAGCACGTAGCGCGACACCTCGGCGTCCTGGCCGGTGAGCGGTCGCAGCTCCGGCACCCAGTGCGGGTTGGGTAGGAAGCGGCAGTCCACCACGAAGTCGGCGTCCACCGGCAGACCGTACTTGAAGCCGAACGAGAGGATCGTTATCTGCAGCTCGTGAGCACTGCCCTGCCCCAGTGCGTTCTCGATGCGTGCCCTCAGCTGGTGGACGTTCAGCGGTGACGTGTCGATGAGCAGGTCAGCAGACTCCCGCAGCTCCGAGAGCAGCTGTCGCTCGGCCACGATCCCGTCGACCAGGCGGCCGTCACCCTGCAGCGGGTGAGGACGCCGCGACGCCTCGAACCTTCGCACGAGGGTCTCGTCGTCGGCCTCCAGGAACACCAGGCGGGGATGGACCCCGATGCCCTGCACTGCCTGCAGCGCCTCCTGAAGGTCTCCGAAGAACTCGCCACCCCGGACGTCGGCAACCACCGCGATTCGCAACCCGTCGGGCGCGGTCGCCGTCGATCGGGCATGGCGTGCGAGCTCGACCATTCGAGGCAGAAGTGAGGGCGGCATGTTGTCGACGACGAACCACCCGAGGTCTTCCAACGCGTGCGCTGCTGTGCTGCGGCCGGCTCCGGACATGCCGGTGAGGACGAGGACCTCAGGCGCACCGGATACCTCGGGGTCGATCGGCGACAGCGACACGTTGGCCATTGTGGCGTACTCGCTGTGTGGCTGGGCTCGTTGCTAGGCCGTTGAGACCGCTGGCTACCTGGTCAGGAGTCGCCGGTGATCTCTCCGGTCGAGGTGTCCACCTGCTCAGCGCTGGGCTGGTCGCGCAGGGTCTCGGCGATCGTCGCTGCCAGTCGCGGACCAATGCCGGGCACTTCCTGCAGCTGCTCGACGGTCGCGCCCTTGATGCGGCGCACCGAGCCGAAGTGCCGCAGAAGTACCCGCTTGCGTTCGGCACCCAGCCCGGGAATGGCGTCCAGCACACTCGCTGTGGCACGTCTTCCCCGCTTGTGGCGCTGGTAGGTGATCGCGAAGCGGTGCGCCTCGTCACGCACTCGCTGCAACAGGAACAAGCCCTGCGACCCGCGCGGCAAGATGATCGGGGCGTCGTCACCGGCCACCCATACCTCTTCGAGCCGCTTGGCCAGACCAACGACCGTGACGTCGGTGACTCCCAGGTCGGTGATCGCATCAGCGGCAGCCGCGGCTTGCACCGGACCGCCGTCGACAACGACCAGCTGCGGCCGATACGCGAACCGCTTCGGACGCCTACCTGTTGACACATCGGAAGCGGTGCCGCCTTCGACCTCGGGATCGTTCGTCGGTGAGGCCGCCCCCTCGACGGTCCCATCGACAACATCAACGGGTCGTGACTCGTCGAGCAGTCGCCGGAAGCGTCGCCCGATCACCTCAGCCATGGCACCGGCATCGTCACCGCCGGGGGTCTTGACCGAGAAGCGCCGGTAGTCGCTTGTTCGTGGCACGCCGTCCTCGAACACCACCATGGACGCGACGGGGTCACTGCCGGCCAGGTGCGAGATGTCGAAGCACTCGATGCGCAGAGGCGCCTCCGCCATCCCGAGGGCCTCTTGCAGCTCTTCAAGGGCGACAGCTCGGGCCGTCAGGTCACCTGACCTTCGCACCTTGTGCAGAGCGAGCGCGTGTTTGGCGTTCTGCTCGACGGTCTGCATCAGGCTGCGCTTGTCACCGCGCACCGGACGTCGCACGTCGACGTTGGAGCCCCGGCGGTCGGCCAACCACTGCGAGATGGCGCTCGTGTCCGCAGGCGCGACCCCTATGAGCACCTCGCGCGGTATGGCGTCCGGGACAACTTCGCCATACAGGTAGGTGAGGAACTGCTCCATCAGCTCGGGACCCTCGACGTCGTCGACTTTCTCCGAGACCATGCCACGTTGGCCTCGCACGCGTCCGCCTCGAACATGAAAGATGTGGAACGCCGCCTCGAGCTCGTCTTCCACCATCGCGACCACGTCGGCGTCCGTTCCGTCGGGTAGGACGACGGTGTTGCGTTCCAACGCCCGTTCGAGTGCCTTGATGTCGTCGCGGAGCCGCGCTGCGCGCTCGTACTCCTGCGCGTCCGCGGCCTCCTTCATCTCGCTCTGCAGGAGCTTGACGAATCGCGCTGTGTCGCCCGCGAGGAAGGCACAGAGGTCGTCCACCAGGACGCGGTGGTCGTCCGCGGAGATTCGCCCGACACAAGGAGCCGTGCACTTGTCGATGTACCCCAGCAAGCAGGGTCGCCCCATCTGACCGGCGCGTTTGAAAACGCCGGCGCTACAAGAGCGAATCGGAAACACCCGGAGCAGTTGGTCAAGGGTTTCGCGGATCGCCCACGCATGGGAGTACGGGCCGAAGTAGCGGACCCCCTTGCGCTTCGTGCCGCGCATCACCTGCGCTCTCGGGAACTCCTCACCGACGCTGACTGCAAGGTAGGGATAGCTCTTGTCGTCCCGGTACTTGACGTTGAAGCGGGGGTCGAACTCCTTGATCCAGGCGTACTCGAGCTGCAGCGCCTCGACCTCGGTTGCCACGACGGTCCAGGCAACCGAGGCTGCAGCCCACACCATCGAACGCGTGCGCGCATGCAGGCCGTCCGGATCCTGGAAGTACTGCGCGAGCCGGCTACGCAGGCTCTTCGCCTTGCCGACATAGATGACACGGCCGTCGGCATCCAAGAAGCGATAGACACCTGGTTGGTCAGGGACGCTTCCTGGCGCCGGTCGGTAAAGGGCAGGATCCATAAGGCCTACGCGCGCACCACCGAGTCGCCCTGAACCTTGATGTCAATCGCGGCCAGTGGTGCCGTTGCCGGCCCGGTGACCACCGAGCCGTCCTCGATCGAGTACTGCGACCCGTGGCAGGGACAGTTGATCGTTCCGTCGGCTACCTCGCCGACTTCACAGCCCTGGTGGGTGCAGATGCTCGTGAAGCAGGCAAAGTCACCTGCCGTCGGTTGCGTCACAACGGCCTCCTGCTCGGAGAGGATGACGCCGCCTCCCTCCGGCACGTCTGCTGTGGCTACGAGAACGTCTGCGCTGGATCCACCGCCGCCGTTGCCTCCGTTACCGCTTCCGCCTGAAGAGGTAGGAGTGTCCGATGGTTCTGGTGACGCTGCCGATCCACCTTCGTCACCATCGTCAGAGCCACACGCTGCGACCAGAGCGCCTCCGGCTACGACCACGCCGCCGACGGCGACACCACGGAGCACGGTCCGGCGCTCCACAGGTTCGTGTGTTGACTTCTCCATAGGACGTCCTCTCAGAGTCGGCAATGTCACGAGCCTACGACGGCGTGAAGGCAGCGCGGCGACATCGGACTCTGGCACAGTGACGCCGTGGGCGGACATGGCTGAGGCGCTCTTGGTGGGCGCCCTTGCGGCGTCCACCTTGCTGATCGGGGCAGTAGTCGCCGTCGTGGTCCAGCCCAGCGCACGTGTCAAGGCGATCGTCATGGCACTCGGCGCGGGGATTCTGATCGGATCGGTGTCTTACGAGCTGGTGGACGAGGCGCTCGTTTCGCTGCCCCTTTGGCAGGTGTCGCTGATGCTCTTTGTTGGCTCAGCCACCTTCCTCCTCGGCGCCAGGTGGATCGAGCACGCAGGCGGTGGACGCCGCAAGCATCCCCGGGGACACGACGAGAACACTCAAGGGCAGGCAATTGTTCTGGGCTCGATCCTGGACGGAATACCCGAATCCGTTGTGCTTGGACTCACCGTCTTGCAAGGCAGCGTCAGTCTTCCACTGTTCGTTGGCGTGGCTCTGTCGAACTTGCCCGAGGGCGTGGCATCCACTTCGGGACTTCGTGCGTCCGGATGGTCGGTGAAACGAATCGTCGGCATGTGGTCGGCAGTGATCGCCGCATCCGCGATCTCGTGTGCGCTCGGCTACCTGTTGCTGGAAGCCGACGGTGGCGGTGTTGCGCAAGCGTTCGCTGCAGGAGCGCTGCTCACGATGGTCGCGGACACGATGCTGCCGGACTCGTACGCCGTCGAGAAGACATGGACCGGTGGGTTGGTCGTGACTGGTTTTGCGTTGGCGGTTGCGCTCGGCGCGCTCTAGCAACGACCGCTTGTGGAAACGCGCGAGCCGTGTCAGTGGTGCCTGTCAAGGTTCACTCATGTGTTCATCGGACCACCCACCAGCCGCGTGGGACGCCGCGCTCGAAGTCGCGGCGAGCCTGAGCGCTTACGTGGAACGAGGCGTTCTCGAGCTCGATGACGACGAGCTGCGAGACCACGTTGTGACGATGAACCGACTGGCGAACATGGCGCAGGCTTCCGTGGCGCAAGGCATGGTGGAGATGGCTCGCCGGGCCGAGCAGGCTGATGCAACCGAATCAGCGGTCCGCCAACGTCCGCTGCATCCGCACGAGCGCCGGTGGGACTTCATCGCTGACGAGGTCGCGATCCTGCTCTCCATCACGAAGCCCGATGCAAGTCGACGGCATGGTCTCGCCCTTGCTGCCTCTGAGCACCCTGCCGTCGTCTCCGCTTGGCAAAAGGGCGACATTGATGCGCGCAAGGTCGAAGCGATCTGTGAAGCGGTCGATGGAATGTCCGAGCCAGCAAAGTCGACCGTGGTCGATGGCGCGGTGGTTTACGCCACGTCGCACACCATTTCGCACCTGCGCCGTTGGCTGTTGCGCCGCGTCCTGGCCGCGGATCCCTCGATGGCAGAAGTCCGGCGCAAGCGCTCGTACGCGGATCGCTCTGTTCTTCTGACGCCGCTCGCAAACGGACTCTCCGAGCTCGCCGCTTTGTTGCCCAGCGTCCAGGCGCGACAGCTCTACGACACGATCAATGCAGTGGCCCACCAGGCTGATCCGGACGACCAGAGGACCATGAACCAACGCCGGGCGGACGCCATGGTCGACCTGGTCACCGGACGTGCTGCTCCGCCTCGAGTGCAGGTTCAGGTGGTCGTGTCGGCGGACACCCTGCTCGGCAAGGCCGACATCCCAGGCGAGGTGCTCGGGGTAGGTCCGATCACAGGCGCTGAAGCGTTGGGATGGGCAGGCCCAGCCCCGACTGGTGGTTATGAGCGCATCTTCAGCCGACTGCTCACCGACCCGAGCACCGGCTACCTCGTCGACATCTCCGAGAAGAAGTACCGGCCTTCGCTGGCGCTCGATCGCGCAGTCAGGGCTCGCGATGTCGTGTGTCGGTTCCCGGGGTGCTCACGGCCCGCGTCCTCTGTTCGGTCCGGAACCGATCTGGATCACACGATCCCCTGGCCCGACGGCGAAACGTCAGCGAGCAATCTGGCCGTGCTCTGTCGGCACCACCACCTGCTCAAGCACTCCCCTGGATGGGCGGTCGAACAGCGAGACGACCGCTCGATGGTGTGGACCACGCCGACCGGCAAGACTTTCGTGACCGAACCCTGGGTATACGCAGAGCCGCCATAACCGCAAACCGCTGCATTAGCGCCCGCGCCCCTCGGCCAACGTCAGGCTGACACCTTCTTGCGTGATCGGCGCTTGGGTTTGCTCGCCTGCTCCGGTTTCACAAGCTGTGCGAGAAACGCTCCTGTGTGGCTGTCCGGTACTCCCGCAACGGTCTCGGGCGTGCCCTCCGCGACGATCGTGCCGCCACCCGAGCCACCCTCGGGGCCCAGGTCGATGATCCAGTCCGCCGTCTTGATGACGTCGAGGTTGTGCTCGATCACGATGACCGAGTTGCCCGCGTCCACCAGCTTTCCGAGTACTCCCAGCAGCTTGCGGATGTCCTCGAAGTGCAGACCGGTGGTTGGTTCGTCGAGTACATACACCGTTCGGCCGGTCGATCGCTTCTGCAGCTCGGCGGCCAGCTTGACGCGCTGCGCCTCACCGCCGGACAGCGTTGGCGCGGGTTGTCCCAGGCGCACGTATCCCAGCCCTACGTCGGTCAGAGTCTGCAGGTGTCGTGCGATCGCCGGGATGGCCGCGAAGAATTCACGCGCTTCCTCGATCGGCATGTCGAGCACCTCAGCGATGGTCTTGCCCTTGAAGTGCACTTCCAGCGTCTCGCGGTTGTAGCGCGCGCCGTGACATACCTCGCACGGCACGTAGACGTCCGGCAAGAAGTTCATCTCGATCTTGATGGTGCCGTCGCCGGTGCACGCCTCGCACCGACCGCCTTTGACGTTGAACGAGAAGCGACCCGGCTGGTAGCCGCGGACCTTTGACTCAGGGCTGCTCGCGAAGAGCTTGCGCACGTGGTCAAAGACCCCGGTGTACGTCGCGGGATTGGATCGCGGAGTGCGTCCGATCGGGCTCTGGTCGACATGAACCACCTTGTCGACGTGCTCGAGCCCCGTGACCTTGGTGTGACGGCCGGGCACCGCGCGTGCGGCGTACACATGGCGTGCGAGTGCCGCGTACAGGATGTCGTTGACCAACGTGGACTTGCCGGAGCCACTGACGCCGGTGACTGCGGTCAGGACACCCAACGGAAACGCAACCGTGACGTCTTTCAGGTTGTTCTCGCGGGCGCCGTGCACGACGATCTCGCGTCCCGGTGTGAGTGGACGTCGCACGGCAGGGGTCTCGATCTCGAGCCGTCGACCCAGATACGCACCGGTCAGCGAGTCGGGGCTTTCCAAGAGTTCCTCGACCGGTCCGGAGACAACGACCTGCCCACCGTGCTCGCCAGCCCCGGGGCCGATGTCGACCACCCAGTCCGCCGTCCTGATGGTGTCTTCGTCGTGCTCTACCACGATCAACGTGTTGCCGAGGTCACGCAGTCGCACGAGCGTTTCGATCAAGCGGTGGTTGTCGCGCTGGTGCAATCCGATGCTGGGTTCGTCGAGCACGTAGAGAACGCCCACGAGACCTGATCCGATCTGCGTGGCCAGCCGGATGCGCTGCGCCTCGCCTCCGGCGAGCGTGCCTGCCGGCCGATCCAGGCTGAGGTAGTGCAGCCCAACGTCGATGAGGAATCGCAGACGCTCGTTGACTTCCTTGAGGACCCGAGCGGCAATCTGCTCTTCGCGGGCGCTGAGCTCGAGCGACAGCAAGAAGTCAGCCGCTTCACCGATCGGAAGGGAAGCGACCTCGGCGATCGAATGCCCACCGATTGTGACGGCAAGTGCGATCGGCTTGAGGCGAGCGCCGTTGCACGACGAGCAAGGGATCTGCCGCATGTACCCCTCGAAGCGTTCCCGCGACGTGTCGGTCTCTGCCTCTGCGTGCCGACGCTTCACGTACGGGACGACGCCCTCGAACGACGCGTAGTACGAGCGACGCCGGCCGTACCGGTTCTTGTAACGCACGTGGATCTCGTCGTCGACGCCGTGCAGAATCGCCTTGCGCGCCTTCGCGGGCAGCCGACGGAACGGTGTATCGACGTCGAAGCCCATCTCGTCACCCAACGACTCGAGTAGCCGCGAGAAGTACTGGCTCGTGTGCGCACCCGCCCACGGTGAGATGGCTCCCTCGGAGAGCGATTTGTTCGGGTCGGGAACGAGAAGCTCCTCGTCCACCTCCATCTGGGTACCGAGGCCATGACAGTCGGGGCAGGCACCGTATGGCGAGTTGAACGAGAACGACCTCGGCTCCAGCTCGTCGAACGAGAGACCGTCGCGGGTGCACGCGAGGTGCTCAGAGAAGGTGCGCTCGCGTCCGGGATCGTCCGCCGGCAGATCGACGAAGTCGAGCACCACGAGCCCACCGCCGAGGCCAAGCGCCGTCTCGACCGAATCGGTCAGCCGCTGGCGTGATGACGCCTTGACGGTGAGGCGGTCGATGACCACCTCGATGGTGTGCTTCTTCTGCTTGTTGAGCTTCGGCACTTCGCCGAGCGGATAGACCTCACCGTTGACGCGCACCCGTGCGTACCCCTGGGCCTGCAGCTGCCGGAAGAGGTCGAGGTACTCCCCCTTGCGTCCCCGCACGACCGGGGCGAGCACCTGAAAGCGAGTGCCGTCGGTCAGTGCCAGCACCTGGTCGACGATCTGCTGAGGCGTCTGCCGAGCGATCGGGTCACCACAAACCGGGCAGTGCGGGTGACCGATCCGCGCGTAGAGGAGCCGGAGGTAGTCGTAGACCTCGGTGATGGTGCCGACCGTCGACCTGGGGTTGCGCGATGTGGACTTCTGGTCGATCGAGACAGCTGGCGACAGCCCCTCGATGAAGTCGACATCGGGCTTGTCCATCTGCCCGAGGAACTGCCGGGCATAGGCAGAGAGGCTCTCGACATAGCGACGCTGACCCTCGGCGAAGATCGTGTCAAAGGCCAGGCTGGACTTGCCGGAACCAGAAAGCCCGGTGAAGACGATCAGCGAGTCCCTCGGCAGGTCAAGGGAGATGTCCTTGAGGTTGTGCTCGCGCGCCCCGCGCACTATGAGCCGATCAGTCACCGTGTTCCGTCCGCTGTCGCCGTTGGCCTCTGCCAGCCGCCGAGGGGTCGGTGCTGGGCTCTGGCCAGCCTAACGACGGGCACCGACAGGGACTTCCCGAGCGCTGGCCCGGCTGGCCAACGGCGTGCCACGCGGGCGGTAGGTAACGTCCTCCCATGAGCCTGGCCACCGCCTTGACCCACCTGACAGAGCTGGCTGAGGCCGAGCAGGACCTCAGAGCCGATCTCGCCCAGCGAGACCGCGCCTGGGCCGCTGCGCCGTCCGAGCTCCCAGGCTGGACGCGGGCGCACGTTGTCGGCCACCTGGCCGGTAATGCCCTCGGCCTGATCAACCTGGTCACCTGGGCGTCCACTGGCACCGAGCAGCCGATGTACCCGTCGCCGGAGAGTCGCGCCGCCGAGATCGACCGCAGAGCCGCTCTCGCCTGGGACGTGCTTCTCGCCGAGCTCGATTCCGCTGTGCAGGCACTGCAGGATGCGCTCGAGCACCTCACCGAGCCGGTCGCCACCCGAGTCGTCCGAATGACCTCCGGTGCTCCGCTCAATGTCGCTGACATCGCCGCCACGCGGATCCGGGAGGTGCAGATCCACCGCGTTGATCTTGGGGCTGGGTACCCGCCGTCGAGCTGGAGCACCGCATTCACGTTGCGCACCTGTGGGGAGTTGGCGTCGTTCTTCCTGAAGCATCGGGATGTACCTGTGCGGGTGCTCCGGGCCAGCGACACCGGCCGCTGCTGGGAGGTGGGATCGAAGGGCCCTGACTTGCTCGGCGCCGAAGCTGAGCTGCTCGCGTGGCTGATTGGCCGCCCGTCCAGTGGACTCCGCACCTCCGATGGTACAGAGGCGCCAGAGGCGCCGACGTGGGTCTGACGAGGAGTGACCAATGGATCAGGCGGGTCAGGTGGGCCAGGTGCGCAGGAGGGTGTCATGAGCTACACCGGTGATGTGACGGTCGGCGGACCAGCGCAGGTTCGCGAGCTACCCGCGCTGATCATCACCAAGGTGGCCGTCGGCCCCTATGAGAACAACTGCTACTTGCTGCGGTGCCGATCGACGGGCCAGCAGCTGTTGATCGACGCGGCCGATTCGCCCGACGTTCTCATCGACCTCGCCGGGTCGGACGGCCTCGCTGCCGTTGTCACGACGCACTCACACGGCGACCACTGGCAAGCGCTACCTGCCGTGGTCGACGCGACGGGCGCACAGACGATCGCCCATCCTCTGGACGCTCCTGACCTGCCAGTCACGATCGACCGACTGGTCGAGGCAGGCGAACGGGTCGAGGTGGGATCAGTTTCCCTCGAGGTGATCCACCTCCGTGGGCACACGCCAGGTGGCATCGCCCTGCTCTATGACGACCCAGAGGGGCCGCCGCACTTGTTCACCGGGGATTCGCTCTTCCCTGGTGGTCCCGGACGGACAACATCTCCCGACGACTTCGATTCGCTCATGGGCGACCTTCAGGCCAAGGTGTTCGACCGGCTCCCCGACGAGACGTGGTTCTACCCAGGCCATGGCAAAGACTCCACCCTCGGGGCCGAACGCCCACATCTACCCGAGTGGCGGGCCCGCGGATGGTAGAACCGATGAGCCAAGAGCTGGAGCGGCATGTACGGAAGATGTGGTCACCTCTACTCAGGACGGGCTTTGACATTCGCGAAACTGCGCCCGATCGCGTCGTTCTCGTTTCCTCCAATGCGGAAGTCGTTGTGACGCACGAGCCACGCGGCGAGCTCGACGTGAGGGTGCTGCCACTCGGACACGAATGGCCCCATTGTTGGGGCTGGTCAGGCCTCGTAGGACGAGCCGACGTTGGCCGTCTGCTCGGGCGTGCACTGACCGAGATGCAATCCAACCCTGCGATTCTCGCTTGTGACCCCCCGTTCTACGAGCGTCTCGCGGACGCGAACCTCCGCCAATCCAAGGCCTGGACTGACTTTTACTCTGGGCGTGGCCCCCAGCCCAAAGGGAAGCGCCTACCCTGAAACGGGTCACGGAGTCTTCACCCGCTCCAGCGCTCTTCCCCGGTGGCGTGGGCAAATCGACGTCCGAGACGTTTCCGCAGTTGTTCGAGGACGTCACGACCCGGGTGTTCGACCGACTGCCGGACGAAACGTGGTTCTACCCAGGCCATGGCAAAGACTCCACCCTCGGGGCCGAACGCCCACATCTACCCGAGTGGCGGGCCCGCGGATGGTAGAGAGGGTGGTAGAGCAAGTCGAAGCAGTCACGACCACGCACTCAGGTCACGTCCGAGCCACTCAGCCAGGCGTTCGTTGTCGCTGGCGAACCTCTGACGCAGCTCAGACTCCAGGGTCGGGTCGATCGGCGGGTAGCTCGTTGTCGTCGCGGCTGGAACTGCATCCGCGTTTGGAATTCCCTGGCGCTGCTCCCGCGCGGTGTTTGCGGTGCGGGCGCCGAACGCGTTCTTCGTCACGAGTTCGATCTGGTCGACTGCAGCGTCCTCGAGACCGATGAACGCGCAGGTCGATCGAAGGACGCCGACCGGGTCAGTGTGGAGATCCTCGAGCAGGTGAACCTGCAGACGGTCTCGACCCACCCGGTCAGCCAGATCTGAGATCTGTCGGTGATATCTCCCCCGGTCAAGGTAGGAACCTTTCGCGGGCTGGCCGTCACGGTGTGCACGAAGTCGCTCCGGCTCTGCTGCTACTGCCGCAGCGAACGTGTCCAATGGCTCGGCGCCTTTGCTGCGAGCGAACCAGTACTGCGAGTACGCACGCGCCACCGGCTCACGCAAGATGGCGATCAACTTGGTGTTGGGCAGTGAATCGGCGAGCGCTCTTCGCGCCGCATCGCGGTACAGGTAGATCGGTGTGGACTCACCCCAGGCGACGTCGTTCGGCGCTGGGGTGAACTGAGCGGCGTACCAGTCGAGTGAGCGTCGTTGGTAGCGCTCGAAGTAGTGCAGCTCTTTGGGGTCGGACACCCATACTCCGGCGATTTGCCCCAGCCAATCATGCAGTGTCGTCGTTCCCGACTTCTGGGCCCCGACGATGATGAACGTGGGCAGCGGCACGGACGCACTCTACGATTCGGCGTCCGGGCAAGTGTGGTCATCAGGCGCGATTCGAGCGACGCGTGTGCAGCAAGGACGCCACAGCGGTCACGGTCAGCACCGACACGATGACGCCGAGGCTGACCGTGACGGGAATCTCCGGCGCCCACGGCACCGGCTCTCCCCCGTTGATGAACGGCAGCTCGTTGGTGTGCAGCGCTTCGAAGATCAGCTTCACCCCGATGAAGCCCAGGACGACGGCCAGTCCGGCACTGAGGAACACCAGACGATCCAGCAGGCCACCCAGCAAGAAGAACAGCTGTCGCAAACCCATGAGCGCGAAGGCGTTGGCCGTGAACACCAGATAGGGCTCTTGGGTCAGCCCAAAGATGGCCGGGATCGAGTCGAGCGCGAAGAGCAGATCGGTCGTGCCGATGGCGACCATCACCACCAGCATCGGCGTGAAAAGCTTGCGTCCGTCGACCACGGTGCGGAAACGGTTTCCGTCGTAGTTCTCACTGGTCGGAAGAACCGCTCTGACCCACCGGATCACTCGGTTCTCGCGGAACTCCTCACTCTCTTCCTCATCATGGCGAGCCAGGTGGTAGGCGGTATAGATCAGGAACGCGCCGAAGACGTAGAACACCCACGAGAAGCGCTCGATGGCGGCCGCGCCCAGCGCGATGAAGATGGCGCGCATCACGAGTGCGAGGGCGATGCCGACCAACAGCACGAACTGCTGGTTCTGCCGCGGCACTCTGAAGCGCGACATGATGATGACAAAGACGAAGAGGTTGTCGACGGACAGCGAGTACTCCGTCAGCCAGCCCGCGTAGAACTGCCCGCCGTACTCGCCACCGAAGTGCGCGGAGATGTAGAGACCGAACACGATCGCGGCACCGACGTAGAACGCGGTCCACAAGGACGCCTCGCGCATGGACACGGCGTGCGGACGCCGCGCTGCCAGCAGGAAGTCGAAGGCGAAGACCAGGATCAGAACGCATATAGTGACCACCCAGAGCTCAGTGCTGATGTGCACAGGACTCCTCAGGTGGTATTACCGCGACTGGTTCGCACCATTCTGTCGTATCGCCCGAACTACCGGACGCCGGCCTCGCGCATGCCTCGCAGCTCCTTCTTGAGTTCGGCGATCTCATCACGTAGGCGGGCAGCAACTTCGAACTGCAGCTCTGCGGCGGCTGCTTGCATCTGCTCGTTGAGTTGGGTGATGAGGTCGGCCAGGTCAGCACTCGGCATCGTGGCCAAGTCGGCGGTGTGACGTCCGACCTCACTGGCCCGCGAGCTGAGGCCCGGCACGGGTGCTTTGCCTCTGCTTTGTGCGCGCCCCGATCCGCCCAGCAACTGCTCGGTGTCGGCGGCCTCGCGAGCCAGCATCTCGGTGATGTCACCGATCCGCTTCCGGAGCGGTTCGGGGTCCACGCCGTGCTCTTGGTTGTACGCCAGCTGCTTGGCCCTGCGCCGATTTGTCTCGTCGATCGCGTGTTGCATCGACGGCGTGACGGCGTCCGCGTACATATGCACCTCGCCCGAGACGTTGCGAGCCGCACGACCAATGGTCTGGATGAGCGAGGTGCCAGATCGCAGGAACCCCTCTTTGTCGGCGTCCAGGATCGCAACCAGGGACACCTCGGGAAGGTCGAGACCCTCTCGAAGCAGGTTGATCCCGACGAGGACGTCGTACTCCCCCATTCGCAGCTCGCGCAGCAGCTCGACCCGTCGGAGGGTGTCGACCTCTGAATGCAGGTACCTCACGCGCACGCCGAGCTCGAGCAGGTAGTCGGTTAGGTCTTCGGCCATCTTCTTGGTCAACGTGGTGACGAGGACGCGCTCCTCACGTTGCTCGCGAAGCCGGATCTCGTGCAGCAGGTCGTCGATCTGGCCGGACGTCGGCTTGATCACCACCTGCGGGTCGACCAGACCGGTCGGTCGAATGATCTGCTCGACAACGCCGTCACTGCGGCCCAGCTCGTACGAACCAGGCGTCGCCGACAGGTAGACGGTCTGCCCGGTCCGCTGGACGAACTCGTCGAACGTCAGCGGTCGGTTGTCGGTTGCGCTGGGAAGTCGGAAGCCGTGGTCGACCAGCGTCCGCTTGCGGGACATGTCACCTTCGTACATCGAACCGATCTGCGGCACGGTCACGTGTGACTCGTCGATGACCAGCAGGAAATCGTCCGGGAAGTAGTCGAGCAGGCAGTTGGGCGGCGTGCCGGGCGCTCGACCGTCGATGTGCCGCGAGTAGTTCTCGATGCCAGAGCACGAACCGACCTGTCGCATCATCTCGATGTCGTACGTCGTGCGCATGCGCAGGCGCTGCGCCTCGAGCAGCTTGTTCTGGCGCTCGAGCTCGGCCAGCCGATCAGCGAGCTCGACCTCGATGTCATTGATGGCACGCTCCATCGCCTCGGGCCCAGCCGAGTAGTGGGACGCCGGGAACACGTAGATCTCTTCGTCTTCGGTGAGCACTTCGCCGGTCACAGGGTGCAGAGTCGACAGTCGTTCGATCTCGTCTCCGAAGAACTCGATGCGAACCGCATGGAGCTCGTAGACCGGGATGACCTCGACCGTGTCACCACGCACTCGGAATGTGCCTCGCGTGAAGGCGAGGTCGTTGCGCGTGTACTGCACGTCGACGAGGTGACGCAGCAGATCCTGCCGCTCGATGGTGTCGCCCACCCGCAGCCGGATCATGCGGTCGACGTACTCCTGAGGAGTGCCCAGGCCGTAGATCGCGGAGACGGTGGCCACGACGACGGTGTCGCGCCGGGTGAGCAGACTGTTCGTCGCCGAGTACCGCAGCCGCTCGACCTCGTCGTTGATGGCGGTGTCTTTCTCGATGTAGGTGTCGGTCTGCGGGATGTACGCCTCGGGCTGGTAGTAGTCGTAGTACGAGACGAAGTACTCGACGGCGTTGCGCGGCAGGAGGTCTCGGAACTCGTTCGCCAGCTGGGCGGCGAGCGTCTTGTTGGGCGCCATCACCAGCGTCGGACGTTGAAGGCGTTCGATCAGCCACGCCGTCGTCGCCGACTTGCCGGTACCCGTCGCTCCCAGCAGCACGACGTCTCGTTCGCCGTTCTGGATGCGGCGGGCGAGCTCATCGATCGCCTCGGGCTGGTCGCCGCTCGGGGCGAAGTCCGAGACCACCTCGAAGGGGGCGACGGTTCTGGTGATGTCGGTGGATGGACGCACAGGACAACGCTAGCCCGGGCGACTGACAGGTGCGGTCGGCGCGGTCAGCCACCCCCAGAGGTCGTCGACCTGCCGCTCGAGGGCGTCCAGGTCTCCGGCGTTGTCCAGTACGCGGTCGGCCCGAGCCCTCCATTCGGCCCGACTGGGCTGACTCGCCATACGAGCGGTCACCTGGTGGTCAGGGAGTCCCCTCGCGAGCAGCCGTTCCCGCCGTAGCTCGTCGGGGGCGTCCACCACGACGACGGGTACCCCTTCGACTGTGGCCTCGGAAGGGAAAGGCGGGATCGTGTCCTCGGGCCGAAGCAGCGGCACCTCGTACACGAGCACCGGTGCGTCGCCGCCAGCGGCGAGCTCTTCGGCGGCCAGCGCTTCGACGCGAGGATGGATGATCGCCTCGAGGGCGGCCAACCTGTCGGCCTGACCGAACACGAGGTCGGCGAGCGCGGCGCGGTCGAGTGACCCGTCAGGTGCGACGACCTCCGGCCCGAACTCGGCTATGACGGCCGCGAGCCCCGGCGTGCCCGGTTCGACGACTCTGCGAGCCAGGACGTCGGCGTCCACCACGTGCGCTCCCCTCGCGGCAAGGGCTCGGGCCACCTCGGACTTTCCGGAGCCGATGCCGCCGGTCAGCACCATGGCGCGCGTCATGCCGACCAGTGTGCACGGCGTACCGTTGGGTTTCGTGACGCAGGGCAAGGTCGGGTCTTACGACGACGCAGTCGAGTCCGAGGTGTCGACTGTCCTGCAGGTGCCGCTGCTCTGGCCGCAGAACGGCCTGGTCGCCCTCGAGCCGGGCACCTCAGCACGGCACCGAGCACCTGGCGGGGCATCGAACGGACGGCCCGCCGGACGCCGGAGCAACGGTGGCCGGGGACGCCATCGGGCACCGGACGCCACACCGAAAGAACAGCCAGCGCCCCTCGAGACAGCTCCCCCTCGCACCGTGCCAGATGCGCGGCCGGATGCGCGGCCGGATGCGCGGCCGGATGCGCGCGCGACGCGTGAGGTGACGGTCACGCGGGTGCGGGTCGTGCCAGACCCGGCGCACACGCGGCGAGAAGAGTACGCCCACACCCTGCGGATCGGCCTCATCTCGGCCGCGATGGTGCTGCTGCTGTTCGTTGCTGCGCTGTTCGGCCTGGCGGTCTGGCTGCCCTAGGGGCGTGGCGCCTAGTACGCGCCGCGTCGGCGCAGCACCGCGAGCACCGTCTTCAACATGATGGCGATGTCGAGGGCGAGCGACCACGTCTCGACGTAGAGCAAGTCGAGCCGCACCGACTCGTCCCACGACAGGTCGGAGCGACCAGATACCTGCCACAGCCCGGTGATACCCGGCTTGACGACGAGCCGACGCCGGACGAGTGAGGCGTACCTGTCGACCTCGGTGGGTAGCGGTGGACGCGGCCCGACGAGCGACATGCGACCGAGCAGGACGTCGAAGAACTGGGGCAGCTCGTCGAGGCTGAACCGTCGGAGGTAGCGACCGACCGGCGTGACTCGAGGGTCTTCACGCACCTTGAAGAGCTCGCCATCTGCCTCATTCAGGTGCTCGACGTCGGCCAGGCGCTCTTCGGCGTCGACGTACATGCTGCGGAACTTGTGAATGACGAACGGCTCACCGTGGCGTCCGATCCGCACCTGGCGGAACAGAATCGGACCCCGGGATGTGAGAGCGACGGCGAGTGAGATTCCGATCAGCACCGGTGCCAGGAAGATGATGGCGATCAGTGCAAGCAGTCGATCCAGTCCGCCCTTGACGATGCGGCGGACGCCGGTGAACTCAGGCTCTTCCACGTTCAGCAGCGGCAGGCCAGCAACCGGGCGGATATGGATCCGTGGACCGGAGATGTCGGTGAGTCGCGGTGCCACCAACAACGTGACGCCTGACCCCTCGAGGTCCCACGACAACCTGCGAAGGTCGTTCTGCGATACGTCCGACCAAGCGGTGACTGCGACCGTGTCGGCACCGACTTCGCGGAGCACTTCGACCACGTGATCGCTGTCGCCCATCACAGGCACGTCTTCGACCGTGTCGCCCCGCGGGCGGTCGATGCACACAGCAGCGATGTGCAAGCCAGCGTGCGGCTCGCGACGCACAGACCGGATCAGCTCGGCGACCGAGCGTTCGAGGCCGACGACGACCACTTGCTGCATGCAACGCCCGTGACGCCGCAGCGTGTGCAGCGTCTGACGCGCCACCCAGTGCCCGATCAACGAGAGGACCATGGCGGTGGGCAAGCCGACGACGACGACACCGCGCGTGAGCTCGACGTCGAAGGCGTAGGCCAACGTCCCCACCACCGCGAGGAAGACCACGCTCGTGTGGAATAGGCGCTTGTACTCCTCGCTGCCGTTGCCGACGAAGCGGTGCTCGTACGTGCGGCCCATCGCGAGGGCCGCCACCCACGCCGGCGGGAAGAGCGTGATCACCCAGGGATTGACGGGTGAGTCGAAGGAGGTGACAGCGATGAGCGCTGCCACCAACGCTGCCGTGGCGTCAGCGAGGACGACAGCGGCTGTGTACCGGTGCAGCCATTTGGGCGTCGCACGCACGACCGGCGCCAGCTGGGCGTAATCGCGAAGGTCGGAGACAGCCGAGCTGCTGGTTGCGGTCTCCGACTCCGTTGCACCGTTCGACGATCGCTGCGGTAGGTGCGTGATGACGCTGATGTCGTCCTGAGCAGCAACGACTTCACCACCGGTGTCGGCGGTGATCGACGGCTCCTCGACGTGTCGCATGACCCCCCTCAGGTCGCGTCCTGAGTCTGCCCCTAACCCTGGGCCAATGG
>DASUFV010000093.1:0-7662 GCA_036274415.1 Actinomycetes bacterium | reverse complement strand
CGGCGTCCGAGGAGGCGATGGGGATCTGTGAGCGGATGCGCGAGCTCGGCGTCATCGTCCAGCCGACCGGTGACTACATGAACGTCCTCAAGATCAAACCGCCGCTCTGCATCGATGAGGCGGCGGCTGACACATTTCTCGACGCCCTGACGGTGACGCTGCGCGACGGTTGGTGAGGACAACCCCGACATTTCGCGCACCTTCTCCGCTTCATCGCGGGGATTACCCCGCACCTGGGACCAGCACCTGGAACCAGCGACTGGAAACGGTCGCCCGTTCGGGCGAACGTGCCGAGGGTGACTACGTGCGGTGACCACCGGGGCTACCCTGAGCGGGACGTCGTGGGCAGGCCGCGCGCGGGGGGAGGACCACCGATGGGGCGACTCACCGCCGCCAGCTCCGCCATGGCTTTGGCTGCCTCGTTGCTCACCCTTCCCGTCGTTGGGGCTGGCACCGCCTCCGCGGCTCCCCTTCCCGAGTCCACGTCTCGCCCTTCCCTCGCGGCGTCCCGCGATGCCCTGCCGTCGACCGTGCTGAAGATCCGGTCGATCGACTGGGTCAACCGCACCGGAGTCGTGCGAGTGACCGCCCGCGTCAAGTGCACCGGCCAGGGCAGCTTCAGGTGGGAGACGGCGCTGCAGCAGAAGCGCGCTCGCGACCGCGGATCAGCCAACGTCCGATGCAACGGTGAACACTCCCAGTCGACGATCGTGCTCGATGCACACCGTGGACGCTTCCACCCCGGCCCCGCAGAGTTCATGCGCGGATCCATCACCTGCGGTGATGACGTGTGCATCGGTTTCGCAACCCTTCGACACATTCGGATCAGCCCGCGATGAGGCGTCACGCCTGGAGGACCATCGCCACCGGGGTCGCGGTCGCGCTGGGGGCAGTGCTGCTCGTCGCCACCCCCGCTCAGGCAGCCACAGCAACCACACCATCGATCAAGAAGATGGAGTTTCGCTGGATTCCAGGCACCGGGAGTGTGCGTGTGACGGCGTGGACGTCCTGCCCTGCCAACCTGCGGAGTGCCGAGTGGTCGGTCACGCTCGCACAACGTGGGGCGGCCGCTCGTGACGCGGCAGACATCCGGTGCGACGGCAAGCGTCATCACGCGAAGCTGCTGTTGGATCCGAGGAAGGGTCGCTTCCAGCCTGGACATGCCGGACTGGCCTGGTCGACCTTCGGGTGCACTCGTAACCTCTGCGCGATCCTCTTTGCCGATGGCTTCACGACCATCAAGCGACCAGGCAAAGCACACGGTCGCGTGCAGGCAGTGTCCATCTCACGACAGACGTCCGTCGCCACAGCACGTGCGGGTGCGGGCGACGACGTGCCGAACGTGCGCGTGAACCTCAGGTCGATCACGCTGGACGGCTACACCGGAAACATCGTCGTCGTGGCTCGCGTCCGCTGCACACAGCAGGTCAAAGGAGTCGGCACCGCATCATGGAGGGCGACCACCGTCCAGGACCTTCGCGCTCGCGCCAAGGCACCGATCCCGTGCGACGGCGAACGGCATCGATCGGTGCTGCAGCTCGACCCGAGGCAGGGTCGCTTTCATCACGGCGACGTGAACATGAGCATCGAACAAACCGCGGAGGGCTCGAAGGTCGTCGAGATCGAGTCGCGGAGCTTCACGACCACTGTTTAAGACCACCGTGTTGGACCACGGTGTTGGACCACGGTGTAAAGATCGGCACGACACGTCAGGTCGGAACCGGATCGGTGTACTCCCACGGTGTCGTCTCATAGGTACGCCCGGTCGGACCCGCCCATCTCAGGACTCCGTCGCCGCGTTGCTCGAGCGACCACGTTCCGATGTGTTTGAGGCGGTGGTGACGACGACACAGGCACGCCAAGTTGTCGGGGCCGGTGTTGCCCGACGGCCACGGGACGGTGTGATCGACATCCACGCCACTGGCCGAACCCTGTGCCGCGCGTCGGCAGCCTGGGAAGCGACACGTCACGTCGCGTGCCCGCACGTCCTGATCAAGCTGCCCGGACGGGCGGTACCTCGCCTCGACCGCGACTGACGGGACGAGGTAGCCGGTGGTGGCGTCGCAGGGGATCACCCGGGTGCGAACGGTGCCTGCCTGAGCGAGGAGCTCAGCGACCTGCTCTGCGGTAATCGCACTGACGCCGGCCAACTCAGCTGAGATGGCGCTCGCATCCCCGGCAACGACCACGGTCATGGCGACCGGCGGGGCTTCTCGCTCGCCGAGCAAGATTTCGAGCATGCCATCGACACGACGCTGGTCTGCTGTGCGGGGATCGTCGGCAGCAGCCGAGTGCGCGACGGCACTGAGCATCTGTTGGATCTGCCGCGCCTGCACACTCGGAAGCAGTGCCCACAGCTCGCTCATGCCGTCGGAGCCAGGTGTGATGACGACTCGTCGGTCTGCCATCGCGCGCTGCCGCCGGAGCTCGGCGGCCTCGGGGCACAGTCGAATCACTCGACGTGCCAGCCAGGGGCGAAGTTGTCCAACGGTGTGCTCGGTGGCGTACGCGACGGCTGCGTTGATGAGCTGATCGACTCGCTCCGCGTCCACGAACTCCGGTAGATCGCCCACCTGCGCCATGAGTGGCGTCACGCCTTCTGCGATCGTGCGCACCTTGGACGCGTCCAGGTGGCCAGCGCGCCAAGCCCGGCCAGCCGATGGGAGCTGCGTCGCCTGGCAGGCCGTGGAAAGTCGCAGGTTGGCCGATGACTTCGTGCATCTGAGCAGCACGGCGATCCCGTCGACGACGAAGTCCTGCGGATGGCCGTCGCCGAATGACCCGCGCAGATCGACGGTGGCCTCGCGCTCGGTGCGATCGACCATCTCGATCATTGCGCGTCCCTGTACAGCCTGAAGCATCTGAGCAGCACGTTCGGACTGCACCACGAGCTCACGCAACGAGTCGTCGTCGAGTGACGCAAGGGTCACACCGGCAAGCAGCTGATCAACCTCGTGCGCAAGAGCGCGCACGGCGCCCGCTCCCGCCTCGGCGTCGACCGCTGTCGACTCGTGATTGATCATGCGTGAAGCCAATCAGGCACCACTGACAGTCCGATCCCTGCTTGCACACCTGAATCCGAAGTCGTGAACGACTGTCGCTTTTGTACTGATCACTTTCACGTTCTGTGCACGCGCGAGTTCGGTGCGTCGTGTTGATCTCAACAGTTCTCGAAACCATCACGAACTTGGTGGAAAAGTTCTGCAAACCACCAGCGACGCCGTTCGCTCTGTGATTACTGTCGTCCAGCAATGACTCAGGGGCGGCAGTACGGGTCATCTCACCGGGGATCACTACATGTCTTTTGTTTCAAGCAATTCTTTCGGCAATTCACGGGTGCGCATCGCAGTCGTGGCATCGGCGCTCGCCGTTGCGGCGTCCCTGCTGGTCGCGACTCCCGACGATGCTGACGCAGTCAAACCGTGTCGGGTCAAGACGTCGCGGCACCTTGACTCGGCGAAACACTTCGCCGGTGGTGGCGTTCTTCGTCGGTACACGGCGCGGGCCAAGGGTGCAGGGCACGGCGGGTACGACCAGTCCGGCAAGGTCCTGATGGCGACCTATCCGAAGGGCGCGTTCCCTGCGCTGATCAACACCAAGATCGGCGAGCGCAAGACCGTCGGCACGATGGCGAAGCAGCAACGACGCCGGGCATTGGGGGCGATCAACGGCGACTTCTTCGTGTTCCCCGACATCGGGGGTGAGCAGAACATCGAGATGTCACGCGGGCCGATGGTGCGCGATGGTCGCGTCATCCGGGCGACGTCTGAGCGGCGGCGCGTTGTCGGCGTGACGCGAAACAAGCAGCCGTTCGGTGGGACGTTCGCCGTGCGCGGGTCGATTCAGGTGGCAGGATCTCGCATGCGGATCCAGTCGGTGAACTGGCACAAGGTCAAGCGCGGCGGCGTCAACATCTACACGTCGGCGTGGAGCCATTCGACTCCCCGTCCGCGCGGCCGAATCGAATGGGTCATCAACAGCCACAACAAGATCCGTGCCGTGCGCAGCCCCGCACGCAACAGCGGGGAGCTCGGCAACGCGGTGCGAGAGGGCACGCGCGTCCTGGCCTTCTCGAAGAGTGCGGCCGAAAAGGTGAGGGGTATGCGCACGGGCACCCGGGTCAGGGTGCACATGAAGCAGTCGACCGACAGTGGCGTGAAGCTCTACACCGCCGTGGGACGCGGCCTGCCAATGATCCAAGGCGGTGTGCCGGCACCGCTGGGGTGTGGTGCCTACGACCACTCCAAAGCCGCGCGTCCTCGCACGTTCGTAGGCTGGGACGCACAACACCGCTGGCGCAGTTTCACGGTGCCAGGCAAGACCTTCGACGGCATCGGTCTTCGCACCGGCGGTTTCGGCCTCGCGAACGCCGCCAACATCGCTGATTCGCTGGGCATGGTGCGTGCCTACGAGCTGGACGGCGGCGGTTCGACCACCCTGTACACGCGCAGCCGCGCGGGCAAGTGGACGCGACGTGACCTCTACGGCGTCAACACAAGTGTGTGCGCGTGTGAGAGGCCGATGACCAACGGATTGGCCTTCATCAAGCGGTGACGATCGAGGTGCCGCTGTGGGGAATCTCGCGGAGCCAGTAGGCATCGCACAGCCCGAGGTCGGGATGTTCCATCGGAGGCGGTGTCGGTCCCTCGCGCCTGATCAAGCCGCGCTGGATCAGGAAGTGGTGGAGCTCGGCGGGGTCGACGGTCGCCTCACGGCTGACGAGTAGCAGCGGCTCTCCGTGGTGCTCAGTGATCGCAACGCCCGGCAGGTCCTTCATTCACTCGAAGGTAGTCGTCAGCGCCGATCTCGCCAGTCGAGCACTTTTACTCGTCGACCCAGTGCTCGGCCACTTTCTTGCTTGGCTGCACGCGGGGCGGCTCGCCGGGCATCTTCGGATAGTTCGGCGGGTAGTTCGCCTCGCCCTGACCGTTGGCCTCATCGCGTTCGACCCACTCGAGCGCCAATTCGAGACCTCCGGCGGACTCGTGCATGTTCGCCTGCAAGTCGCCGATCTGCTTCACGCGATCAGGGACGGTGTGGATCGTGAAGTCCAGCGTCGAGACTGACGCCAGCTCATCCCAGGTGACGGGCGTCGACACCGGAGCGCCCGGCTTGGCGCGAGCCGTGTACGCCGCAGCGATGGTCTTGTCGGGAAGCATCTGGTTGAAGTCGATGAACACCTTCTCGCCGCGCTCTTCCTTCCACCACGCTGAGGTGACGCGGTCCGGAGCGCGGCGTTCCAGCTCTCGAGCCATTGCCAGCACCGCCCGTCGCACCTGAGCGAAGGTCCAACCGGGCGTCAACGGCACGTCGACGTGGATGCCGCGACCGCCGGAGGTCTTCGGGAATCCGACGAGCCCGAGTTCGTCGAGCATCGGGGCGAGGAGCTCGCGTGCCACCCAGACGGCATCGGAGAAGTCGGTGCCCTCTTGTGGGTCAAGGTCGATCCGCATGAGGTCCGGATGCTCCATGTCGGACGCCTTCGCCGGCCATGGGTGCAACGTCACCGTCGCGTACTGCGCAGCCCAAACGAGATCTGCCGGGTGTTCGGGCCGCAGCGCAACCGCGTGGCGTCCACCGGGAAACGTGACGTTCACCGTCTCGATCCAGTCCGGAGCCTGCTTCGGCAGCCGCTTTTGGTAGACCTCTTCGCCGGTGATGCCGTCCGGGTAACGCTGCAGGTACGTGGGGCGTCCGCGAACGGGGCTCAACGCGACATCGGCCATCGTCGCGTAGTAGTTGACGAGATCGATTTTGCGGCCCTTCTCCCCCAGATCGGGGAAGTACGGCTTGTCCGGGCTCGACACCGAGACCGTTCGGTCACCAACGGTCACGTCGACGCGTGGGGAAGGCATTCCTGGACGCTACCGCGCCCAAGTGGTCATGGCCGCGTCCAGCAGCGCTTACGGTGGGGTGATGGAGTATCCGGTCGAGAAGTCAGATGAGCAGTGGCGTGCGGAGCTCTCCCCGCAGGAGTACGCCGTTCTACGACAGGCAGGAACCGAACCCGCCTTCACCGGCGAGTACACCGACACCAAAACGGTGGGCGTCTACCACTGTCGGGCGTGCGGGGCCGAGCTCTTCCGCTCAGACACAAAGTTCGAGAGTCACTGCGGGTGGCCGTCGTTCTACCAACCGACCAAGGACGACGCGGTCGAGCTCATCGAAGACCGTTCGTTCGGGATGGTGCGCACTGAGGCACGCTGCGCCAACTGTGGGTCACACCTTGGCCACGTGTTCGAGGGCGAGGGATACGACGTCCCCACCGATCAGCGCTGGTGCATCAACTCGATCAGCTTGACGCTGGAGCCGATGGAGTAGTCACCTGCTCCTGCTCGTCCGCTGTTTCGCGTAGCTCAGCGATCAGCGCGTCGATGTCTTCGTGCTTGTGCGTCATCGTGCGGTGAGCCGTCTTGGACGCGTGCGGCAGCACCGAGTCGACATCGTCGGGAAGTTTGGTCGCGATCACCATCACGGCGCCTTCACCCGTGTCGATCAGTGCGCCGAGCTCGGCGATGTCCTTGCGTGACACTCCGTGCCAGAGATGCGCAGCCGCCCGAGCGACGCCACCGCCTGCCGCGGCAGTGATCAAGATGATCGGCGGATAGATCAGTCCGAGCAGGCCGCCGACCACAGTGCCCGCGATGCCACCGACGTCGGCGTCCGGCTCGAGGTGGTTGACGACCTTTGCCTTGCCGGTCGATGTGCGTTCGACGAGCGCGATCGCGTAGATGCGCTCCTTCCAGAGCTCCTCACGGTTCTTGGCGATGTGCTCATAGTCGAGCTCGGCGCGATGCCGGTTGTCGTAGGTGCCGACGACGATGACCGGGTGAGCCATGAGGCCTCCAAGGAACTGTCTCGCGGGCCCTCTCAACTGCGGGACGATCTGCCCGCAGGCTAGCCCCGATCAGGGCAGAGATGCCACGATCTCGGCGAATGCGCGTCGGCGTCCGGTGTAGAACGGGATCTCCTCGCGCACGTGGCGCCGGGTCTCCGATCCCCTCAGGTGACGCATCAGGTCGACGATTCGGTACAGCTCGTCCGCCTCGAACGCCAGCATCCACTCGTAGTCGCCCAGCGCGAACGAGGCGACCGTGTTTGCCCGAACGTCGGGGTAGTCGCGCGCCATCTTGCCGTGCTCGGCCAGCAGCGCCCGGCGTTCTTCGTCGGGCAGCAGGTACCACTCGTACGACCGAACGAACGGATAGACGCACACATACCGGCGTGGCTCCTCCTCGGCGAGGAACGCCGGGATGTGGCTCTTGTTGAACTCAGCGGGTCGGTGCAGTGCCATCTGCGACCACACCGGTTCGCACTTGCGGCCGAACGCCGTCCGCCGAAACGCCGAGAACCCTTCCTGCAGGTCGTCGCTGCTCTCTGAGTGCCACCAGACCATGAAGTCCGCGTCGGCTCGCAGCCCTTGGAGGTCGTAGACACCGCGGACGACGACACCTTTGTCGTCGAACTGCCCGAAGAGCTCATCGATCTCTGTGACCAGCGCGGTTCGGTCGGACGCCGAACCGTCACCGAGCGGCGACGCCAGGCGAAACACCGACCATGCCGTGTAGCGAATGACGTCGTTCAGGTCGCGTGCTTGCTTTCCGCTGATCTGTCGACCTGCTGGCCCGGGCCGTGTGTCACTCATGGAGTCATTCTCCCCCC
>DASUFV010000092.1:0-2752 GCA_036274415.1 Actinomycetes bacterium | reverse complement strand
AGGTAACGCTAGAGCAGTCTTCGGTGACGATGTCTTGGAGCAGGAAGAAGTCGATGAACCCGCGGAAGTCGACGAACAGCGCGAAGAAATCGCGGTAGCGCGCGAATGTGTCTTCGAGTGGGCTGGACAGGCCGAGGTAGTAGCGGCGTACGCACTCGAGCGTGAGGTCGAAGCGGTCATCTATTGCTCGGATGCAACCGCGCGCACCGTTGATGGTTCTCTTCCGGTCGACCCGGTTGGCAGGCCACACCATCATGGCGCCGATGGTGGACGCGATCGTTCGGAACGACTCGTTCTCGGCTTCAGGGAGCCGATCGATGATGGGTCGCATCGACCTCCACGTCGTGTAGGTGTGGATCACCGAGTCGCTCGAGAGCCAGAACTCGCCGACGGCTGAGCGGTGGTGGAGGTACACCGGTGGTGTGCTCGCGGTCAGATCGAAACGCTCTCCACTCGGCAGCGGCTTGCTCCACAGCAACTCGTGGTAGCGGCCGAGCGTGGGGCTGAACGTGTCGGGATCTCTACCCGGCGGAGTATCGCGTCTGACGTCGAACGAGACGTCGATGCCTGTCAGCACGAGGAGATCATGGTCGACCCGCTGCGCCTCGGGACAGCTGACGACGGTCGCTGGAGCGCCCTCACGGTGTGCGACCTGGCCCGGCGTCCTCGAACTGACTGTCGTACCCACTGGTCTGGTTCGAAGCGCGCCGCCCCCAGTCAGTCATCGACCGCAGTGCTGGCCTCTCGCCGGAGCTCCACGACGAATGGGCCGTCGTGCGCGGCTACATGAGCCGAGCCTCGCCAAGAGGTATGACCTGAACTTGTGGATCGGCCACCCGCTCGAGGCGCGGCGTGCCTTCCTCGTTGAACCACGACGAGATTCGCTGGCGTGGAACGCCGGCGAAGAAGGAACGCCGATGTTGAGCGTAGTGACCGATGAGCGGGCGGGCGTGAACTCGTCGTCGGTGTTGGATGAGATCGTCCGGGAAGGGCCGGAGCGATAAAGGTCACAGCCGTCGCGCGAACCAAATCCGCTCTTCGACGTACCCGTGGATGCGGACCGCGCACACGGCGTCGGCCGAGATCCGGAAGGACAGTTCTATGACCAGCAGTAAACGTCGCCTGGGCGGCGCCCTCGGCGCCGCCTTCGCGGCTGTCGGCGTGTTCGGCGCTGTGGCTAGCAGCGCAGCCTCCGCCAACCCTGCCACGACGCCGCCGGCGGGGCTCACGGTCCCGGCCGATACGAGCGCAGCACCCGTCGTGTTGGTGGCCAGCCTGGAGGGCCGCAACGAGGTGACGGCCGGTGCTCCGGTCGGGCAGGCGCTGGAAGTCATCGGTATTCACGACAACACGCTGACCTACTCGATCTCGTGGCGTGGCATCGGCACGCCGATCGAGGCGGACATCCACGCCGGCCCTCGCGGCGTGGATGGCCCCGTCGTGGTACCGCTGTTCGGGACGCCGCGCCCTCCGGATGGTTTCGTGTCCGGCACCGTCACCGTCACCGACCCGACCGTGCTGGCTGCGTTGCGCTCCGACCCGGGCAGCTTCTACACGGACCTGCACACCGACCAGTTCCCGGATGGCGCGGTGCGTGCCCAGTTCCATCTGCTCAACCACGCCGTGACCACGACCGGTGTGGCGGTGTTGCAGGAATCGGTGATCTTCGGCAGCCAGATCTACGCCTGCACCCAGCGATCCGACGGCTCGTTCGCTTTCACGCAGCACGACGTCGACGCGCGGCTCGACGGCGGCATCCACCACACCTTCGTTCAGCCCGACGCCGGCCCGCCGCAGTGGCAAGCGCCCGACGGCACCGCCGTCTCTGGCAAGGTCGCCACCAGGAACGACAACGGCGAGGGCAACATCGCCGAGCTGAACCTCGATGCCACCCAGATCGGCAAGTCCACCGGACTGCTGGGGGATGTCGTCGAGGTGTTGCGCCTCAACACGGTGGGCGGCGTCGCTCCGGCCGGCGTCTGCGACCCGCAGGCCACGCCGACCGTCAATGTCCCATACCAGGCCGACTACGTGTTCATCAACGGCTGACTACGTCGACTCGAAGCAAGCCCCGTGGGCGGCGCCACAAGCGAGCGCCTGCAACCGACCATGGCCTCGATCCCCGAAGAAGAGGGATCGAGGCCATGGTGTTTCGCCCGTAGACGGTCGACCGTCGCTCTGGCCGACCCGGTCGATGCGCGCACGCTGCCCCGGGACGGATCCCGACAGGCCGGGCGTGATGCCTGAGCGGAGGCATGCCAATGCATTCGACTCGTCTGCGCGGATGAACGATGCACATCCGGCGAGGCCGAGCGCCCCGTCCGTCCCATAACACTCGCCGACCGCGCTCCTTCGAGCATCGCCCAAGGGCCAGTATGCGACGCGTTGGGCGGCACAGCGTCGCGCCAAGCGAGACCGGGTCGGAGGCCGGCCAGCTGCCGGCTTCGTCCACGCCAATGCCTCGCCTCGTGTCGTCACACGACTTCGCGCCTCGGGCCACGACGCCCACCACGTCGCAGATATCGGCCCTCGTGTCGACGCGCGAGCCGAGCTGCTGCTCGCCGCACTCGCCGTTGTCAGCCCAGTGGTACCGGCGGTCTTCTAGGCATCGATCGGAGGTCGCTGCTTTCGGAACGAGTTCTTCCGTACGATCTTGTCGTCACGAACGGTGAGGAAGTCGCAGCCGAGGACATCGATGCGCTTGCCATCCGGCAGGGTGCCGGTCAGCCTCCACTCCGACACGCCGTAGTCG
>DASUFV010000091.1:0-5767 GCA_036274415.1 Actinomycetes bacterium | reverse complement strand
CAGGCTGGTCAGGCCACGAGTGGTCGACCGGATGGAAGGGCGTCTCGTCCACGATGAGCACCGAGCCACCAGGGTCAGCCGCTACTCGCACAACCTCGGCCGACCCCGCCGTGGCACCGGATGCAAAGCTCACGAGCGTGTCGGCCATGCATCAACCCAACACCACCACTCACCACCAGTTCTGCTCAGGTGCTGGCGCCGCGGGTGGGTCGTCGGACAGACTGCAAAAGGCCAGTCCGTGAGAGGTGGAGGTGACCATGACCATCCCGTCGGAGGAAGTGGGTGCAGCCCGTCGAGCGGCACGAGACCTGGTACGGGCTGTTGAGCACCTGAAGGCACGACATGGTGACAGCGTCGACATGCGACGGCTGCTCGCCGACGCCCAGCGGATCAGCGAAGACCTCGATCTGCTGGCCGGGCCGGACGCTCCAGAACCGGGAATCGGGGAGCCCATCATGATCCCCGACCACGACTATCCACCAGAGTTCTGGAGTGACGCCGATCGCGAGTGACCCACCGACCGACCCGGCCCAACTCCCCCTCGGAGACTTGATGACCCAGACCGTCCCGTCCGGACCGCTGAGCGCGGGCACCGGAGCACCCCGACGCGCGCGGATCAGCGCACGCACCCTCCGCACGGACGCCTGGTGGATCCAGCCGGCGCTCACGGCAGGCGTGCTGCTTGCCTTCGTGATCTACGCGACGTGGCGCGCTTTCCAGGACGCGTATTACTACGTCACGCCGTACTTGTCGCCGTTCTACTCGCCGTGCGTGGCGGCGAACTGCACCCCCGGCTCGGACGACTTCGGGCGGATCGTCGGCGACTGGTACGCGTTCTCTCCCGCGTTGCTGATCCTGGTGTTCCCGCTCGGCTTCCGGATGACCTGCTACTACTACCGCAAGGCCTACTACCGGTCGTTCTGGCTGTCTCCGCCGGCCTGCGCGGTGGCCGAACCACACCGCAAGTACACCGGCGAGACGCGGGCGCCCTTGATTCTGCAGAACTCGCACCGCTGGTTCTTCTACGCGGGTCTGGCGTTCAACGTGATCCTCACGTGGGACGCCGTGCTGGGTTTCCGCAACTCCGACGGCGAATGGGGGCACATGGGGCTGGGCACCGTCTTCCTGCTCGGGAACGCCGTGCTGCTGTGGCTGTACTCGCTGTCGTGTCACTCATGCCGCAACACCTTCGGCGGACGCCTCAAGCATTTCTCGGCGCACCCAATCCGTTACCGCACATGGACGATCATCAGTCGCCTGAACACTCGTCATCCGCTGTTCGCGTGGCTGTCGCTCTTCAGCGTGGCGCTCACTGACTTCTACATCTACCTGCTCGCGACGGGCAACATCACAGATCCAACCTTCTTCTGACCGGTCCCACCAACGTGAAGGGCATTGAATGATCGACCTCGAACGCCACTCCTACGACGTGGTGGTGATCGGCGCTGGTGGCGCCGGCTTGCGTGCGGCAATCGAGGCACGCGAGCAGGGCAAGCGCACCGCGATCATCTGCAAGTCACTGTTCGGCAAGGCGCACACGGTCATGGCTGAGGGCGGGATCGCGGCGTCCATGGGCAACGTCAACAGCAACGACAACTGGCAGGTGCACTTCCGCGACACGATGCGAGGCGGCAAGTTCCTCAACCACTGGCGGATGGCAGAACTGCACGCCAAGGAGGCTCCGCAGCGAGTCTGGGAACTGGAAACGTGGGGGGCCCTCTTCGACCGCACGCCAGACGGTCGGATCAGTCAACGCAACTTCGGCGGTCACGAGTACCCACGCCTTGCTCACGTGGGTGACCGCACAGGTCTCGAGCTGATCCGTACCCTCCAACAGAAGATCGTCGCGCTGCAGCAAGATGACGAGCGCGAGTTCGGAGATGCAGAGGCACGACTCAAGGTGTTCGCCGAGTGCACGATCACCGAGATCCTCAAAGACGGTGACCGAGTTGCTGGGGCGTTCGGCTACTGGCGTGAGTCCGGCCGGTTCATCGTGTTCGACGCGCCAGCCGTCATCTTGGCTACGGGCGGCATCGGTAAGTCGTTCAAGGTCACGAGCAACTCGTGGGAGTACACCGGCGACGGCCATGCACTTGCTCTTCGTGCGGGTGGATCGCTCGTCAACATGGAGTTCATTCAGTTCCACCCAACGGGAATGGTGTGGCCGCCCAGCGTCAAGGGGATTCTCGTCACCGAATCCGTGCGCGGAGACGGCGGTGTGCTGAAGAACTCGGGCGGGCAGCGGTTCATGTTCGACTACGTGCCGGACGTGTTCCGGCCCAAGTACGCACATGACGAGGCCGAGGGTGACCGGTGGTACACCGACCCTGACAACAACAGACGGCCGCCCGAATTGTTGCCCCGTGACGAAGTGGCGCGCGCCATCAACTCCGAGGTGAAGGCGGGGCGGGGCTCCCCCCATGGCGGTGTTTTCCTCGATGTCGCCTCACGACTGTCGGCCGATGCCATTCGCAAGAAGCTGCCGTCGATGTACCACCAGTTCAAGGAGCTGGCGGGGGTCGACATCACGGCCGAGCCCATGGAAGTAGGGCCGACGTGCCACTACGTCATGGGTGGCGTAGAGGTGGTGCCTGACACTTGCGCTGCGGTCGGCGTCCCGGGTCTTTTCGCGGCGGGTGAGGTGGCAGGCGGCATGCACGGGTCGAACCGTCTCGGCGGAAACTCGCTGTCTGACCTATTGGTCTTCGGTCGCCGGGCCGGTGCGGGTGCCGCCGAGTACGTCGACGACCTCGCAGGTCGGCGTCCCGAACTGAAATCGGCTGACTTGGACTCTGCGGCGGCTTCGGCTTTGCAGCCCTTCGACGGAGACGGCAGCGAGAACCCGTACACCGTTCACACCGACCTGCAGGTGATGATGAACGACCTGGTGGGCATCATTCGGCGCCGCGAAGAGATGGAAGATGCCCTCGAGCACCTCGAGCAGCTCAAGAAGCGGGCAAAGGGCGTCACTGTCGAAGGCAATCGACAGTTCAACCCCGGCTGGCATCTCGCGATCGATCTGGCGAACATGCTGCTGATCTCCGAGTGTGTCGCGCGCGCCGCCTTGATGCGCGAGGAGTCGCGGGGCGGACATACCCGCGAGGACTTCCCCCAGATGGATCCGAAGTGGCGTCAGGTCAACCTCATCTGCCGCGTCGACGGTGACGGTGCACAGGTTGACCGTCAGCCGTTGCCAGTGATGCCGACCGAGCTGCTCGGTCTCTTCGAACGCGACGAGCTCAGCAAGTACATGACAGAGCCGGAACTGGTCGACCTTCCGAAGGGTGATGCGTAGTGGCGTACACCGCCAAGTTCCGGGTGTGGCGGGGCTCGGACAAAGAGGGTGACCTGCAGAACTTCGACGTGGAGGTCAACGAGGGCGAGGTCGTCCTCGACATCATCCACCGGCTGCAGGCGACTCAGGCGCCCGACCTGGCGGTGCGCTGGAACTGCAAGGCCGGCAAGTGCGGCTCCTGCAGTGCCGAGATCAACGGACGTCCCCGTCTCATGTGCATGACACGGATGAATACTTTCGGACGCGACGAGGTCGTCACCGTCACACCCCTGCGTGCTTTCCCGGTCATCCGTGACCTGGTCACCGACGTCTCGTTCAACTATCAGAAGGCGCGAGAGATCCCGTCGTTCACGCCGCCGAAGGGGCTGTCGGCGGGCGACTACCGCATGGCGCAGGTGGACGTCGAGCGCAGCCAGGAGTTCCGCAAGTGCATCGAGTGCTTCCTGTGTCAGGACACGTGTCACGTCATCCGTGACCACGAGGACAACAAGCCGGCGTTCTCCGGCCCGCGCTTCTTCATCAGGATCGCTGAGCTCGCGATGCACCCGCTCGACACAGTCGAGCGACGGTATTCAGCGCAGGAGGACCACGGGCTCGGATACTGCAATATCACGAAATGCTGCACCGAAGTGTGTCCCGAAGGCATTCACATCACTGACAACGGGATCATCCCCATGAAGGAACGCGTCGTCGACGCGAAGTACGACCCCTCGTTCGGCTTGTTCCGCCACCTGCGCAAGAGGTCCAAGTCGCGCAAGGTCATGAACGAGCATGCTGAACACGCGTGGCGTCTACTCCGGTCGGTTGAGGATGGTCACGCCGAGTACGCCGACGTGATGGACGAAGTGCGTGAGTCGATGGCGGCCGCCCACGAGGCGGCCAGTACCGGCACCGTTCTTGCCCGACTTGACGCTCTCGACCACCTCGAGGCGGGACGGTTGGCCGATGCGGCTGACGCCGCTCGTGCGTCGCTCAGTTGGCAGCGCAGTTTCGAAGAGCAGTCGGACGCCTGGCTGACGCTGGCCAGGGTGTATCACGCCCAAGGCCGCCTCGGGGCAGCCAATGAAGCCCTGAGTGAGGCCCGACGGCTGTGGCCGGAGAATCCGCGGCTCAGGGTGATCGCGACTACGGTGAAGTGATGGCCCGGCTCCTGGATCGCGACGAGATCGACCAACAGTTGCAGGCACTGCCCGGTTGGTCCACCGACGGAAAGTCGTTACACCGGTCGCTGGAGTATGCGAGCTTTCCCGAGGCGATCGCCGCGGTTGCTTCGTTGGCCATCGACTGCGAAGAGATGAACCATCACCCCGACATCGACATCCGCTGGAGGACGGTCAATCTGACGCTGTCGACACACTCGGCCGGAGGAATCACCCAGCTCGACATCGAGTTGGCGCACAAGATCGAGGCGCACGCCCCGGCTGCGTAGCACCTCACCCGACGATGAGATCGAACTCCATCTCATCGGCATGCGGATCGCACACGACTCGATAGGCGCCGCGGGTCAGTCGGATCTTGAACACCCAACGGCCAGTCCCACGGACCTTCGTTGCTCGCGATTTGCCCTGGCCGAAGAGATGCCAGTTGTGCCGTTTGGCCGAGTCGTGAACCACGATCTTGTACCGCCCGGGGCTGGGCGTGCGGTCGCTGATCTCGATGTCTCGGTCGTCGTTGACGATGCCGACCAGCTTCGGCAAGCGACCAGCGACGTGCGTGGACGCGAGCGCCGGGTTCTCGCCCAGGCTCCCGTGCCGCGCGTGACTTGCTGAGTGCCCTGGTTCCGCGGACGCCATTCCGAAGCAGCCGAGCGCCAGAGCAGCAGCGGCACCAACGGCCACGACGTCCCTACCGAGATGCATGATCGCGACCATAGCGGCCGCATCATTTGCGAAGGGACCGCTGAAGGAGTGTCCTCAGCTCACGTGGACGTCAGCTCACATGGACGTCCAGGTTCATGGTCGCGGGATGCTTATCGCACTGCACGGTGTAGGTGCCGACTCGGAACCGCACCCGGAAGACCGATCGTCCGGTGCCGGGGATGCTGGTCTCCTGATCGACGTTCGTGCCGAACACGTGCCAGTTGTGATTGGCCGTTGAGTCGCGCACGACGATCTTGTAGCGGCCACGGTTGAGCGTCGTGTCGCTCAGGGTGATGTTGGCGGCGTCAGTCACTTTGCCGACCAACTTCGGTAGCGCCCGCTTCAGGTCATCACCGGCGGCCGGTCGCTCACCGGCAAAACCGTGGGCATGGTGTCCGGCGTCTTGCGTCGCGGACGCCATGCCGATGGATCCCAGGACCAACGCACCCGCAGCCCCAGCCGAAATGAATACGTTCGTCCTCCGCATGTCGGACGACCCTACTCACGAATTCGCAGTCGTCCATGGCCCGTCAGTGCCAGCAGAAGCAGAACGGATGACCCGCAGGATCGGCGTACACCTGGAAACCCTCTTCGGCGTCCAGGTCCTCCGCCG
>DASUFV010000090.1:0-2272 GCA_036274415.1 Actinomycetes bacterium | reverse complement strand
CGTTGCCAGCAAGGGTGACTGGATCGGACACACGACGGAGCCCGATGTCGTGTACGAACACCGTCAGCGGTTCCGTCATTCAACCACGCCGACCAGCAACGACGGCCACAACGAAATCTGGATCTACCGGGTCAACGCCGACAAGACGCTGACCCTGCTGAAGAACTGGAAGGACACCGGCTTCAGCACTCGCGGGGAGACGGTGGACCAGACCGAGCGCGCGAACGGTGGGTCCATCTGCCACAACCAGAGCAGCGGTCAGCACGACTCGAAGATGTGGGTCGACGTGCATAAGTACGATATGTGGAGCGCCGCCAAGAAGCCAAGCTGGGCGTCGTAACAACTTCTCCAACTCGAGGGCACTGCGATGGCAAACGCGCTTTACGACACATTCAAGCAGGGCATCCTGAATGAAGAGTTCGACATGAACACCGACGGGATCAAGGCGACCTTGATCGACTCGGGCGACTACACGTTCAGCGCAGCGCACGACGAGTACAGCGGCGGCTCGACCGACGTGCCGGCGGGCGCCAAGGTCGCGGAGTCGGCCGCCCTCGGCACGCCCACGATCGCGAACGGCGTGTTCGATACCGACAACTTCACCTGGACCGCAGTCACCGGCGACCAGTCGGAAGCCATCATCCTCTGGGACGACGACACGACCAACGACCGGCTGGTGGCGTTCTACGACACGGGCATGACGGGAATGCCGGTCACGCCCAACGGCGGCGACATCAACGTCACCGTGAACGCCTCGGGCTGGTTCGCCATCTAATGGAGCGCTGCGTCGGTTGTCTCGCGCAGAGCAAGCGCCACCCGATCGTCGCGATCGCCGGAAAAGGCGACATCGACGGCGATCGGGTGGCCGAGAACGATGCGCACGCGGCGCACCCGGTGTGCGAGCGTTGCTGGCGTGTGCCGACGAGCCGGAAGCAGACGCTCAAGGCTCATTTCTTCGACCGCAACGACATGGAGGCGGCGCTCGAGATGGCGGGCTCCGAGTCGATCGGGTGAGCCTCGGCAACTGGCACGGCGTCAGCCCGAACACGGCGCACCAGGAGTGGTCCTACTGGCGCTTCGAGATCCAAGAGGCGGGGCGCCAGCAGAGCCGCAAGGATGTCGAGCTCAACGCGGCCCGGTGGCTACGGAAGGGCTTCGGCACCGTGGGCGAAGCCAAGATCACCGCCACGCTGGAGGGCTGGCGCATCGAGGCGCGCGTGGACGGTGAGAGCGCGGCTGATCCGATCTACGTGCAGAGCGTCAGGCGTGGCTTCGAGCGTTTCGTGCGCCAGGGCTGGGGGCTGGGCGCGCTTGGTCGGCTGGCAGAGTGCAGGGTGCTCGCGGGGGACGTAGCAGTCGGGCCGCGGTCTCAGATGATCGTGATGCCGTCCATTCTCCCAACGGACAAACTCTAATGGGTCTCTACGAGCGGCTGGGCGGTACCGAGTCGCCCAAGATCGCAGTGCATGACTTCATGTCCGCGATGCAGGAATACGCCAAGGGCGACATGTCGGGCGCCCAGGCCGTCGCCAATTTCAACCTATCGGCTGGTGAGCAGACCGAGGCGCTGGCACTCAGGGACAAGATCTTGGAGCCGACACACGCTGACGGAGCGGTGCAGACGCTTCTGCGGTTCAACCGCGGCTTCGAGTATGAAAACGTCTTGATCCTCTGGGAGACGAAGAAAGCCCCGTACACTACGGTGGCGGCCGTCAAGGCACGGCTGGGCGTGTCATAGTCTAAGTGGCCACCCGGCTCCACTTCCCGTCCGGTGGTACGGCGGCAGTCTCGCCGGCCTTCCAGTCGTACACACACGCCCCATCTACTAGGCGTCCTGCGGTATTAACGGACGCTACGGCGCTAACGAATCTTGCGGTAGCGCCGGACGGCGCAGACCACCTCGTGGCCGGGGACGTCGGCGTTGCCCAGTTCGTATACGGGCCAATTGCCAAACAAACGTTCTCATCGGGCGCCGCGTTCAAGTATGCAGTGCAGTGCCTGGAAGCGAACGCGGGCAATAATCTCCAAGCGCAGATTTTCATCGCGATCGTTGATGGCGCGGGCACTGCACGCGGGACGATTCGCTCCAAGGTTGCGGAAGGCAACGAGGTCAATACCTCGCTCCGCAACGTGTTCTACTCGGGCACGCTGGACAATACCGTCAACGCAGAGGACGGTGATTACGTAGTCATCGAGCTCTCGTTCACCGGCACACCGACTGCGGCCGGAGGCACGCAGGGCCACAACGGCACGATGCGGTTCGGTGGCAACG